>JBJMLT010000077.1:0-19596 GCA_045805165.1 Flavisolibacter sp. | reverse complement strand
TGTACCAACTACCATTCTTGCTTTTCAACATTATAAAACATTCAGCGATCGTTTAAGAGATTTTCCTGTTACTGTAGACTATATAAACAGATTTAAATCTTCAAAGCAGAAAAAGGAATCTTTGAAAAAGCTGGAAGAAGGAAAGATCGACATTATCATAGGCACGCATGCATTATTAGGGAAAGAAGTGAAGTATAAAGACCTCGGACTTTTAATTATTGATGAAGAGCAAAAATTTGGAGTAGCGCATAAGGAGAAGATTAAAACCTTGCGGACCAATGTTGATGCACTAACATTAACAGCCACTCCGATCCCAAGAACTTTACAATTCAGCTTAATGGGTGCACGTGATCTTTCTATTATCAATACTCCACCTCCGAACCGGCAACCAATACAGACCGAGGTAAAAATATTTAATGACGATTTCATAAGAGATGCCATCTACTACGAAACGGAAAGAGGCGGTCAGGTATTCTTTATTCATAACCGGATACACGGCCTTGCAGAAATGGCAGCCTTGCTGCAAGGATTGTGTCCTGACCTTAGCATAGGATGGGCGCATGGCCAATTGGAAGGACATGAACTGGAAGAAAGGATCATGGACTTTATCGATAAGAAATATGATGTACTTGTCTGCACCAATATTGTTGAAAGTGGGGTGGATATTCCGAATGTTAATACGATTATTGTAAATAATGCACATCAATTCGGCTTAAGTGACTTGCATCAGTTAAGAGGCAGGGTTGGTCGTTCCAATAAAAAAGCCTTTTGTTATTTATTGGCTCCGCCGCTTAGCACATTGCCTGCAGATTCCAGAAAAAGATTGCAAACGCTGGAGCAGCATAGTGATTTGGGTAGTGGATTTCAAATTGCAATGAGAGATCTTGACATACGGGGAGCAGGAAATCTACTGGGTGGTGAGCAAAGCGGCTTTATGGCAGAAATAGGATTTGAAATGTATCAGAAAATCCTTGAAGAAGCCATAAGAGAATTGAAAAGAACACAGTTTAAAGAATTATTCAAAGAAGAAATATCAAAGCAGGATGATTTTGTTCAGGATTGTACTATAGATACTGATCTTGAGATACTGATCCCTGATGATTATGTAGAAAATATTACAGAGCGTCTATCGCTTTATTCAAGATTAGATAACTGCGATAATGAAGAAGAATTAAAAGCCATGGAAGAAGAAATGACAGACAGGTTTGGTCCGCTTCCTCCAGGTGTTCAGGAATTATTTATAACAGTAAGATGCAGAAAATTAGCAGTACAATTAGGGTTTGAAAGAATGATATTGAAGGAAAATAAATTGAAATGCTATTTCATTAACAGGCCCGACTCTCCTTACTTTGAATCTGAATTGTTTAATTCTATTTTGCAATATCTCCAAACTGGAACAAATAAAGCCAGGTTAAGACAGGTAGGAAAATTATTTATGCTTGTTGCAGAGCCAATGGCACATATGCAGGATGTTTATGAGTTTTTAGGAAGAATGGTGAAGGAGACGTCAATCGTTAATCGTCAATCGTCAATGTCAGAACCATAATTTTCAATGAACCATCTTATGATTTAGATAATTTCTGAAGGCTGAAAACGGAAAGCCGATATCAGTAATTGAAAATCAGTATGTTGTCAGAATTATAAAGTCTAATGATTATTGGCTGATTCAGGGTATTTTTTTTATTTTTATCGGACAGAACATTATCCATGAAATTAACCAGGACGGTATTGGCTGCTGCTTTTCTATTAATCTCTTCATTAGCTTTTTCCCAGAGAAATAAACCTGTAGAATTAAGAAGCGGACAGCTACAAACTGAAACTAATATTCGCCAGACATTCATTGATTCATTCAATAAATTGGCCGCACGCTATCATTCCAAAGCGTTCGGAGTTCTGCAATTTGAATCCATTCCGGGAATTGAAACCCAAAAGATATTAGCAGCAAATGGCATCCAGCTAATTGATTATTTACCTGCGAATGCGTATACGGCAACAATATATGGCAGTCTTGATTTAAATGCTTTGCATATGGCAAAGGTTAGATCTTTGATACAGCTATCCCCTCAACAGAAAATGGAAGCTCACCTGGCTACCGGAGAATTACCTTCCTGGGCAATTAAAATTCCTGGTACTATCGATCTCTGGGTCAGCTTTCCCCGTTCCTTTAATGCAGAAGAGGTTATCGATTACCTTAAGAAATTAAATTTTAATATACTTTCTCTCAAGTATAAATCATACCGAATACTTTCTATTCGGATTGCTTCTTTCAGATTAAATGAATTAGCCGGACTTCCATGTATAGATTATGTTCAACCCATACCTCAGGAAGACCAGCCACTTAATTATTTAAGCAGACACATAGCAAGAGCTAATTACCTGAATGCTGCAGTGGCAGATGGTGGCAAAGGATTAAACGGGGAAGGAGTTGTAATTGGGATCGGAGATAATGAAGATGTACAAACTCACATAGATTTTACAGGCCGATTAATAGACCGGGCTCCGGAATATATTCAATCACCTGTGGGTACTGGTCATGGACATCATACGCATGGAACTCTTGGAGGCGCGGGCAACATCATGGAGCTTTATAGAGGATATGCTTCAAGGGCCACTATCGTTAGTCAGGGTTATAGTGCCATTATTTCGAACGCTTCCACTTATGTTAATGACTATGGAATGGTTGTCACCAATAATTCCTATGGTAATTCCTTTGGATGTGGTACTATTGGCGCTTATGATCTTTCATCAAGATTGCTGGATCAAATGGCTTATGATCTTCCCAATCTGGAAAATGTATTTGCAGCGGGTAATGCAGGAACAGCAACCTGTGCACCTTACCCTTCGGGATTCAAAACTGTATTAAATGGATTTCAATCTGCAAAGAACGAATTGACAGTAGGTGCTACAACTGATTCTGGGATCATTGCTTATTTTTCAAGCAGAGGTCCTGTAAAAGATGGAAGAATAAAACCTGAGATCGTAGCAATGGGCCAACAGGTTACTTCTACATATCCGGTTAATTCATATGCTACTGAAGATGGTACAAGTATGTCATCTCCGGCTGTGGCAGGAGGACTTGCTTTAATCTATCAGAGATACCGTCAACTAAATGGAGGACTAAATCCAAAGAATGGATTAGCAAAAGCGCTTTTATGTAATGGTGCCACTGATAAAGGTAATGCAGGTCCTGATTATAGCTATGGATTTGGATGGATGAATTTGTATAGAAGCATTGAAATGCTTGAGAATAATCATTACATCATAGGTAGCAGTACAAATGGCACAACTAATAATCATTCAATTACTGTTCCAGCCAATACTGCTCAATTAAAAGTAATGCTTTACTGGAATGACCCTGCAGCTTCTGTTTTAAGCAGTCAGTCATTAGTAAATGATCTTGATCTTAAAGTAATTGATCCTTCTTCTACAGTGTATTTACCATTTGTTTTAGATACAGTTCCAGCCAATGTAAATAATACAGCTACGACAGGAGCAGACCATATCAACAATGTTGAACAGGTGGTGATCAATAATCCTGCAGCAGGAAATTATTCGTTGCAGGTTACCGGAACCGCCATAAATCAAAATCCCTCTCAGGAATATTATCTTGTATTTGATCCCATTCCAAATCAATTAAAATTAACATCACCTGCAGGTGGCGAAGGAGTGGTGAATAATGCAGCAATGATCTTTAGCTGGGATGCTTATGGATTTACAGGAACCGGTACGCTTGATTATTCTTTAGATAATGGAGCTACATGGACAATAATACAATCGGGTATTGACATTAACAGGCCAAAATATGTATGGCAGGTTCCGAATGTTACTTCTTCTCAGGCATTGCTCCGAATTACAAAAGATGGAACAGGTGAGAGCAGTACAAGTTCAATATTCACCATTATTGGTCAACCAACAGTTTCACTTGCTGCTACGCAATGCGAAGGTTATATAAATATTAACTGGACTTCAGTTGCAGGAGCTACTGATTATGAAGTAATGATGCTTAGAGGTACAGAGATGCAATCTATAGCAACTACAACAGGCACCAATTATACTTTTAGTGGATTATCGAAAGATAGTACCTATTGGGTTACAGTCAGAGCAAGGATCAATGGACGGCCTGGCATGCGTGCAGTTGCTATCTCCAGACAACCAAACAACGGAACCTGCAGTGGATCTATATCAGATAATGACCTGAAAGTAGATGCTATTCTCGCTCCCCTTTCCGGAAGAAAATTTACATCTACTCAATTGAGTGCAACAAGCGCTGTAACAATAAGGATTAAAAATCTTGATGATGCTGTCGCCAATAGCTTTGATGTAAAATACAGCATAAATGGTGGACCATGGATCACAGAAACCGTAAATACTCCTATTGCAGCAGGAAGTACATATACATATACATTTGTGGCAACAGCAGACCTGTCTTCATCAGGAATCTATAATTTAACCGCTGTTGTAAAGAACAATACAGCAGATCCGGTAAGTGCAAATGATACTGCATTTGCCGTTGTAAAAAGTCTGGATAATCAGCCATTGGACCTTACTGCATTTTTTACAGATGATCTTGAATCGGCGCAGGTTGGTACTTATGAAACTGCATTTACTGGATTAAATGGTATAGAAAGATATGATTTTTCAAATTCAACTTCATATGGTAGGGTCAGAAGCTTTATAAATACCGGAATAGCATATTCTGGAAGTAAAGCATTAACGCTTGATATGAACAGATTGGTAATTTCCGGAAACACAAATTACCTGACAGGCACTTTCAACCTTGTAAATTATAATGCCACCACAAATGATATACGATTAGATTTCAAATTTAATAACCATGGCCAGGTATCAGATCCAGGCAACAGAGTATGGGTAAGAGGTGATGATTCACAACCATGGATTGAAGCCTATGATCTGGATGCTAATGAAAATGATCCTGGCATTTATAAAAAATCATCAAGTATAGAATTGTCACGCTTATTACTTGCCAATGGGCAAGCTTTTGGGACAAGCTTCCAGGTGAAATGGGGCCAGTTTGGCCAATTGGCAGCAACAGATTTAAGTAATGGGGCAGGGTATACGTTCGATGATATACGTTTCTATGAGGCGGTGAATGATATGCAAATGATAAGCATCGATTCCCCCGCAGTATCAAGTTGTGCTTTATCTAACAACAGTGTAATAAAAGTAACAGTAAGGAATAGTTCTAATTCTATTTTGAATAATATTCCTGTGAGATACAAAATAAATAATGGCAGCTGGGTCTCTGAGATCATTCCATCGGTTGCACCGAATACTACTGCACCTTATTCCTTTTCCACAACTGCTGATCTATCAGCTTTTGGAACTTATGTTATTCAGACTGACATAGATTACACTGGTGACAATTTCAGGGAAAATGATACAACTTCTGTAACTGTTATAAATACTCCGGTGATCAATACATTTCCATATCTGGAAAATTTTGAAGCAGGAAACGGTTACTGGTATACAAGAGGAAAAAATACTAGCTGGGAATATGGAACACCTAACAGCACTAACATTAATAGTGCAGCCAGTGGTGCCAAAGCATGGAAAACAAGACTGGTAGGGAATTATAATGATAACGAACTTTCTTACCTGTATTCACCTTGCTTTAATATAAATGGATTGGCCAATCCTACCTTAAGCTTTAATGTAGCCCTTGATCTTGAGGATTGCGGTTCTACTTTATGTGATGGAGCATGGGTGGAATATTCATCAGATGGAATTAACTGGATTAAGCTTGGCGCGCTTGGAGGTGGAACTAACTGGTATAATAAAACTGTTGATTCTTTATGGAGCATACAAGGTTATACAAGATGGCATGTTGCTACGATTCCTTTGCCTACAGGAATAAACAACCTTCACATACGTTTTGTATTGCAATCCGATCCTGCAACTAACTATGAAGGAATAGGGATTGATGATATTCATATTTACGATAACCAATATGGAATTTATAGTGGTGCAACAATGTCATCCCCGATCACACAAACTATTTCAGGAAATTCCTGGGTGCCCATACTTAATGGAGGAAAGCTGGTAGCATCAATTCAACCCAATAATCAAAATCTCGGAGTAACTAATACGCAGGCATATATAAATATCAATTCAGGAAATGTGCGTCACACGGCTACACAATATTACCATGATAGAAATATAACGATAAAACCTGCTAACAGAACATTAACTGATTCAGTTACAGTACGCTTTTATTTTACAGACCTGGAGACAGATTCACTTATAAAAGCAACAGGTTGCGCTAGCTGTACAAAGCCTTCGAGTGTGATTGGATTAGGTGTATCTAAATATTCTGATACTGATACTTCATTCGAAAACGGATCTATCAATGATAACAATCATGGTCTTTGGACATTCATTACTCCGGTAAATGTAATTAAGGTTCCATTTGATAAAGGCTATTATGCAGAATTCAAGGTGAAAGATTTTTCAGAATTCTGGTTAAATAATGGAGGCTTTGGAAATAATTTCCCTTTACCTGTAAACCTTATCGATTTTACAGCTAAGAAAATAAATAACTCCGATGTTGAAGTAAAATGGATAATAGTGAGCGAGCAGAATGTATCGCATTATGAGATTGAAGTTGCCATCGGATCTGCGAATGCTCAATTCATAAAAGTAGGTCAGGTTATGGCCAGTGGCAATTCCGGTGTTCAAACATATAATTATACAGATCATACTCCGGGCAAAAATGGAATACGGTATTACCGTTTAAAAATTGTAGATGCAGATGGGAGCGTTATTTATTCACCTGTTAGAATGGTACAATTTGATGATGTGATTACATGGAATGTATTTCCGAATCCATCGAATGGGCTATTCAATTTTGTTTATCAGTTGGAAAATGGTGAAAGTATTACTATTAAAGTAATAGATGCTAAGGGCAGTGAGATAAAAAAATATAGCTTATCAGGTAATGGAGGCACTCAGAAATTATCTATTGATCTAAGTCAATCTAAATATGCCAGTGGAGTTTATTTACTTCAAGCCGGAGCGAAAGTGTTTAGAATATACAAGAAATAATTAGCTAATCCGCTAACCAGCTAATTAGCTAATTAGATTAACCATTCGTCATTGTATAAATTGAATGTTTGCAGTAAAAACTATCTGCCCATTAGCTAATCAGCTAACCAGCTAATTAGCTAATTAGATTACCATTCGTCATTGATAAATTGAATGTTTGCAATAAAGACTATCTGCCCATTAGCTAATCAGCTAACCAGCTAATTAGCTAATTAACTTACCATCCCTGCTTTGCTACTCCAGCCTTAATGGCAGCCATGGCCTTTTCTTCATTACATAAGGTGGTTAGTTTATTTCCCTTACCGTCATGACCTTGTACCATATAGGCACCTTTTGCTGTTTTAGTAACAACAGCATCCTGGATAGGTACATTTTTTTCTTTAGTTTTTACGTTGTAAGCGGTAAGCTGAACATCGGCCATTGTAATAAGTTTTTCTAGTTAGTAATGTTTAAATCTACATTATTTCGGCAAAATAGAGGCCAAATTCGTCAATCGTCAATCGTGAATCGTCGATTTTCGTGAATCGTGAGACATGAATTGTGTATCTGCATTAAAGAAAAGTCAATGGTATATACTCAATATTTAGTGACATCTGAAGGCCGACTGCCGACTGCTGAAAGCTATTTCAGGATTAAATTTATCTCGTTCAGCTCGTTGGTTTGAAAGTTCAGGTTATTCAGGCATTTAAGGGAATCAAGCACCTGTTCGGGCTTGCTTGCACCTATTATTACAGATGTGATCCGTGGATCTTTTAAAACCCAGGCAAGAGACATTTGAGCAAGAGATTGATTTCTTTGATTTGCCATTTTATCCAGTGCACGAACTTTCATAAGATTCTGTTCTGTAATGCTATCTGCTTCCAGAGCACCATTTCCTCTATGGCTGGCAGCCCTGGAATCGGCTGGTATGCCATTCAGATATTTATTGGTAAGAAGTCCTTGCGCAAGAGATGAAAAAGTGATGCAGCCAATTCCCTTTTTTTCTAAAACATCCAACAGGCCATCTTCCACCCATCTTTCTAAAAGAGAATATTTGGGTTGGTGGATTAGCAAAGGAGTACCAAGTGAATGGAGGATATCTGCGGCCTTCCGGGTTTCGGAGGGATCATAGCTGGAAATGCCTACATATAAAGCTTTTCCCTGGCGAACAATCTGGTCCAAAGCCATCATAGACTCTTCCATTGGTGTATTGGGATCCGGCCTGTGATGGTAAAAAATGTCTACATAATCAAGTCCCATTCTCTTAAGGCTTTGGTCCAAGCTTGCCACCAAATATTTTTTTGATCCCAGATCACCATATGGACCTGGCCACATTGGCCAGCCTGCTTTACTTGAGATGATCAATTCATCGCGGTAGGGCAGAAGATCCTGCTTCAATATTTTACCAAAAGTAATTTCTGCACCGCCTGGAGGGGGACCATAATTATTTGCGAGGTCAAAATGAGTAATGCCGTTATTAAAAGCAGTATGGATTATCTGCCTGCATTTTTCATAATCATCAGTGATTCCGAAGTTGTGCCAGAGACCTAGAGATAAAGCTGGTAATTTTAATCCGCTATTTCCACATCTCCTGTATTGCATGGAATCGTATCGTTTTATATTGGGTGTGTAGTTCATGTTGAGAAATTATTCAAAACTAAATTAAGTTTATTGGCTTAATTAAATTGATTAAGTTGACTCTAAAAAATACACTTATAGAAGGCATATTTTAACTCCTTAAATAGTGATCAAACGGCTTATTTTCAGTACATTTGCCAGAATGGACCTGGCACACTTTCGTGCTTAAATTTTAGCTATAAAATGAGTGATATTCTGGATACGTTAGTAAACAATTCAACCCCTACAGTTATACCAAATTACGGAGCAGACAGCATACAGGTTTTAGAAGGATTAGAAGCTGTACGCAAGCGTCCCGCCATGTACATAGGTGATATAGGAGTGAAAGGATTACATCATCTGGTGTATGAAGTGGTTGATAATTCTATTGACGAAGCGATGGCAGGAATCTGCAAGAATATTGTTGTTACCATACATGAAGATAATTCTGTTTCAGTA
The DNA here is from genome assembly GCA_045805165.1 of Flavisolibacter sp. Classification (GTDB taxonomy): domain Bacteria; phylum Bacteroidota; class Bacteroidia; order Chitinophagales; family Chitinophagaceae; genus Flavisolibacter. The sequence goes on along the minus strand of JBJMLT010000077.1, from coordinate 10,479 downwards.
GAGGATGATGGTCGGGGAATTCCTACAGGTATTCACGCCAAAGAAGGAAGAAGCGCACTGGAAGTGGTTATGACCGTGTTGCATGCCGGTGGTAAATTTGATAAGGATAGCTATAAGGTATCAGGCGGATTGCATGGAGTAGGTGTAAGCTGCGTGAATGCACTAAGCAAAATGTTGCATGTAACTGTATTCCGCGAAGGCAAAATATTTGAACAGGAATATAAAATAGGAGTTCCACAATATTCCGTTAGAGAAATTGGTGTAACAGAAAAAAGAGGAACTACAGTCCATTTCTGGCCCGATGATTCCATTTTTATTACTCAAGTTTACAACAAGGATATACTGGAAAGCCGCTTAAGAGAGCTAAGTTTTCTTAATAAGGGTTTACGCATTACTCTTAATGACCTTAGAGAAAAAGATGATGATGCAGGGCTAACCTATTCAAAAAGCTTTTACAGCGATGGAGGTATAGTTGAATTCGTAGAAATGCTGGATGCAAACGCGGGAAGGAATTCGCTTATCCCTAAACCCCTTTTTGTAGAAGGTCGCGATGATAAAAATAATGTGACTGTTGAAGTAGCGATGGTATACAATGATAGCTACAATGAACATATTTATTCCTACGTTAATAATATCAATACCATTGAAGGTGGTACGCATGTAGCCGGATTTCGACGTGCTCTTACACGTGTTTTCAAGAGTTATGGTGATAAGCAGGGATTATTTGAAAAAGCCAAGGTTACAATAGAAGGTGATGATTTTCGTGAAGGGTTAAGCGCAATTATTTCCGTTAAGGTTCCCGAGCCCCAATTTGAAGGACAAACAAAGACTAAGCTTGGCAATAATGAAGTAATGGGAATAGTAGATACTACTGTTTCCAGGGTAATTGAAGCCTACCTGGAGGAAAATCCAAGAGAAGCCAAAAATATCATTCAGAAAGTGATACTGGCGGCGCAGGCCAGAGCAGCAGCTAAGAAAGCCAGGGAAATGGTTCAGAGAAAAAGTGTTTTAAGTGGAGGTGGTTTACCAGGTAAGCTGGCAGATTGTTCGGATAGGGATCCTCATCGTTGTGAGCTCTTCCTGGTAGAAGGTGATTCCGCTGGTGGAACTGCAAAACAGGGAAGGGATAGAAGCTTCCAGGCTATTTTACCGTTGAGAGGAAAGATCCTAAACGTGGAAAAAGCAATGGAGCACAAGATCTACGAGAATGAAGAGATAAGGAATATGTACACTGCTTTGGGAGTTACAGTGGGTACAGCGGATGATCCAAAAGCACTAAACATTGCTAAGCTCCGCTATCATAAGTTAATCATAATGACCGATGCTGATGTGGATGGAAGCCATATTGCCACTTTGATCCTGACCTTTATTTACCGGTATATGAAAGAGCTGGTTGAACAGGGATATGTATTTATAGCCCAACCCCCTTTATACCTTGTTAAAAAAGGTAAGGAACAATCCTATGCTTATAATGAAGAACAACGAAAAGCATTGGTAGAACGCTTTAGCAATGGAAATGAGGGAAGCGTACACATACAGCGATACAAAGGATTAGGTGAAATGAATTCTGAGCAGCTTTGGGAAACTACGATGAATCCGGCAACCCGTTCATTAAAACAGGTTACTATTGAAAGTGCCGCAGAAGCAGATAGAATATTCAGTATGCTAATGGGTGATGAAGTAGCACCGAGAAGAGAATTTATTGAAAGTCATGCAAAGTATGCACGAATAGACGTTTGATCAATGTGCCAATATGCGAATAAGCCAATCTGACAATGCAATCGTGAATCGGATATCGTTAATCTATAATTTCTGATTGCTTACAGTTAATTGCTGACTGCCGATAGCAACAAATCCAAAATATTACAACGAGTTAACTTTCTCGGAAATAAGCTGTTTAATTATTTGCTCTAATTCGTGTATGCGTTTTTCGAGCTGAGGAAGGTTTCTAAACACAGCCTGACTGCGAAGTGCGCTGGTATAATCAGCAGCCGGTGAGCCGGTAACAGCAGTATAAGGTTCTTTTAATGATTTACTTACGCCACTTTGGGCGTTGATCTTGGATCCGTCCGCAACCTGTATATGGCCAACAAGTCCCGCTTGACCTCCGATCATTACATTATTTCCAATTTTTGTTGATCCGGAAACTCCGGCCTGGGCAGCGATAACAGTGCTGTTGCCTACTTCTACATTATGAGCAATTTGAATGAGATTATCAAGCTTGGCTCCGGCTTTTATACATGTGGAGCCCATAGTAGCACGATCAATAGTAGTATTAGCCCCTATTTCTACATTATCTTCAATAACTACATTGCCAATTTGAGGCACTTTTTTAAATGAGCCATCCGATTGAGGTGCAAATCCAAATCCATCCGAACCAATAACAGTTCCGGCATGGATGGTAATATTATTGGCAAGTATACAATCATGATAGATCTTAACACCAGGATGTATAATGCAGTTATCGCCTATGTGAACATTATCGCCTATGTATGAATTAGGAAACACCTTTGTATTGCAGCCGATCCTTACATTGTCGCCAATATAGGAAAAAGCTCCAATAAATACATCTTCGCTTAAGCGTGCTGAATTAGATATATAACAAGGTTGCTGAATGCCTTTCATTTGTTGGGTCGCCATTTTCTGGTATTCGCTTAGCAAATTGGCAAATGCCGTATAGGCGTCTTTAACCCTTATTAATGTTGGTCTTATTGCTTGTCTTAATTCGTAAGATTCATTAACAATGGCAATTGAAGCGTTGGTGGTGTATAAATGCTCTTCATATTTAGGGTTAGCAAGAAAAGTAAGTTGTCCTTCTGTAGCTTCTTCAATTTTTCCAAAAGAAGTTACAGTAGTTTGAGCATTGCCTTCTATTCTGCCATTAATTATCTGAGAAATCTGGGCGGCTGTAAACTGCATAATTAAAATTGGTTCTTCAAATTCAATTTAACACTAATACTTAAACTTGTCAAACTTTGTCGTCCTATACATAAACACCATTCAACGGGATAAATAAATGGTTTAGTATGAATTCCCAGACTTTTGTGATCCTGATCACTTTTTTTATCTGAGGTAGCAAAGGTAATATTTTTTGACAGGGCGATATAGTTGCTGGTGGATGAGCGCGTTATCTACTTGTGAAATATCGGTTACCGTTCCATCCTTGTAAAGGATCCTGATATGCTCATCATAGGGATTATACGTAGTATTTATTGCTTCACCGGTGAATACAAAATATTCAGCTTCTTCTTCTGAAATGGCGAGATTTTTTGCTGTTTCGTGTATTTTTATCCTGATCAGTTCCTCATCGAACGGAGCTGCCTGGTATTTGATCTTCAGTAATTTTCTATCTACCAGCCCCCTGCATAATCTTGACAAAACTTTATCAATATGACCGCACCAGTTTTTAATGGCGCACATAACATCTGTATCATCTAGCCTTGCAAACTTTTCCAGGTGCCGGATAAAATTTCCGTCTGGCAACTGCTGTTTCAAAAAGAAGTCAAGATTGTCTGAAGCTGCATTAACCTCTATTCCGTTTTCAATTAACTGCTGTGCCCTCCGAAATATCATTATCAGCATTTTTTCTGCGGCCAAGACAGTTTTATGCAAGTATACCTGCCAATACATTAACCTTCTGGAAACTAGAAATTTTTCAACGGTATAGATGGCCTTTTCTTCAATAAGTAGTTGTCCATCATGCACAGCTAGCATTTTTAATATGCGGTCGTAACCAATAGCTCCTTCCACTACTCCGGTAAAAAAAGCATCCCGGGTCAGGTAATCCATCCGGTCTACATCTAGTTGCCCGCTTACCAATTGATGTAAAAATGGTTTTTTATAAACGTTGGTAAAGATCTCAATAGCCGTTGTTAATTTACCTTGAAACTGATCATTCAATAATTGAAGAATTAAAGAAGATATTTCTTCATGGTCAATATTTTTGATCAACTGCTTTTCCAGAGCATGAGAATAAGGTCCATGCCCTATATCGTGTAGCAGAATCGCAATTCTTGCTCCGGTTTCTTCTTCCTGGCTGATTTCAACTCCCTTACTTTTTAATTCATTAAGCGCAAGTCCCATTAAGTGATAAGATCCTAATGAGTGGTGGAGACGTGTGTGCACTGCACCCGGATAAACAAGCGATGCAAATGCCATTTGATGTATACGCCTCAGCCGCTGATAATAGGGGTGAGAAATGATATCAAAAATGAGAGGATTATCTATAGTAATAAATCCATATACAGGATCATTGATGATCTTTCTAACATATGCCATGCCTTACAGTTAAAATCTTACTAATCAAAATTAAGGCTTGAATGTATTGATTACATTTGAAGGTTACTGAAATTGTAAATCGTAAATAGCAACTAGTAAATAGTAAATTGATGTCTTTAGCTAAAATACTCTGGGTGGATGATGAAATTGAAAGCCTTCAATCTCAAAAATTATTTCTTGAAAATAAAGGGTATGATGTTCATACACTTACTAACGGATTTGATGCAATAGATTATATTAAGGAAAATGCAGTAGATGTTGTCTTGATAGATGAAAGCATGCCCGGTATAACAGGGTTGGAAACACTGGCCAAAATAAAAGAAGTGAATTCACAAATACCTGTTGTATTGATAACGAAAAATGAAACGGAGAATTTAATGAATGAAGCTATAGGGAGCCAGATATCAGACTACCTTATTAAACCGGTAAATCCAAACCAGGTTTGGCTATCTTTAAAAAAGATCATTGATAACAGACGACTGGTAGCAGAGAAAACTACTACAGCTTACCAGCAGCAATTCCGCAATCTTTTCATGGCCCTGAACAGCAATCCTGATTTTAATGAATGGATGGGCATATATAAAGAATTGGTCTATTGGGAATTGAATCTGCAGCGAAGTGATAGTCCGGAAATGCAGGAAGTTTTCATGACACAGAAAAATGAAGCGAATACGGAGTTTTTCAAATTCATATCCCGTAATTATTCAAGTTGGGTGAAAGAGAATGCAAAGGAAAAGCCTGTAATGTCGCACACTTTAATGAAAGAGAAGGTTTTTCCGTTTATAGAAAAAGGAACACCGGTATTTTTTGTCCTGATAGATAATTTACGGTTTGATCAGTGGAAGGCTATCCAACCAATTTTTGCCGAAAACTTCAGAATACTGGAAGAAGATACATTTTACAGCCTATTGCCAACTGCTACACAATATGCACGTAATTCCATATTTGCAGGCATGCTGCCAATTGAAATTGAAAAGCGATTTCCACAGCTTTGGAAAAACGATGAAGAAGAAGGAGGAAAGAATTTAAATGAAGAAGCATTTTTAAGAGCTCAATTGAAAGCTACGGGAAATGACGATCTGCGTGTTTCTTACACTAAAGTTTTAAATAATCAGGCGGGATTGGAACTGGTAAATAATATTCATAACCTGTTATCGAATGACCTCAATATTATAGTTTACAATTTTGTGGATATGCTAAGTCATGCCCGTACAGAAATGGAAGTGCTGAAGGAACTGGCTGGCGATGAAATTAGCTATCGCAGCATTACTGCTTCCTGGTTTGAGCATTCTCCTCTGCATCAGGCATTGAAGAAAATAGCTGATAAGAATTGCAAGCTGATATTAGCTACGGACCATGGAAGTGTAAGGGTAAAGACTGCTGTGAAAGTAGTGGGTGATAAGCAAACTACTACCAATCTCAGATACAAGCATGGAAGAAATTTGAATTATAATCCAAAAGAGGTTCTTGCGTTTCGTGATCCTAAAGAAGCTGGTCTACCAACACCTACTATAAACTCCTCTTATATATTTGCCGGCGAAGATGTATTTCTATGTTATCCCAATAACTACAATCATTACGTACAATACTACAAAAATACATTTCAACATGGAGGTGTAAGCCTTGAAGAAATGATTGTACCGGTGGTGTTAATGGGAAGGAAATGATCAGTAGATTAGCAAATTAGCTGACGAGGAAGATTGTTGATTTTAAGATTACTATTCTTGTCATCCGTACAACTCATTTGTACCAGGCCAACGTAAAGCCATAACATAAAACCAATTGATTTTAGATTGCAGATTGCCAATTTAATTGCACATTTGCGAAGGACTAAATTGAAGAAATTGACAAGTTGACAAGTTGACAAGGAATGCCAAAACCTATAAAACAAACCGAGTTAATGCATTCACCATTGACCATTCACCATTCACGGTCTAACAGCTAGCAGCTAGAAGCTAGTAGCTTTCGCCCCACACCACATACTAAAAGCGTTCACACTCCCGATTAAAAGCGTTCATTATTTAGGTATCAGCTATTACATAGTCATTAATTGTTCAGGTATAAGCTTATTTAAATCCATTTCAGAACTAACCATTAGCATTAAAATGTTAGAGATCTCTCTCTGCTTTCGAGATGACAGCTGAATACGCTAAATGATAAGCACCGGTTCTTTATGAATAATGAATGAACTGTGAATGGTCAATATTCAATAGCGGTTTAAGGTTTGACGTTGTTTTAGACTTTATTTACTTTTTACTTTTTACTTTTGACTTTTAGCTTAACATGAAATACACTCAAACCACATTGGATAAGATTGGGAAGGTTATTGAGGAGGCGGGCTATATAGTGCGTTATGAAAGGGGAAGCTTTCAAAGCGGTTTTTGCATTCTTGAAGAAAGAAAAGTAGTTGTCCTTAATAAATTTTTACAATTAGAAGGTAGAATAAATACACTTATAGATTTAATTCCCCAATTAAAGATCGACACCTTAGCCTTGTCCCCTGAAAGCAAAAGGGTCTTTGAAGATATTATGCATCAATACCATTCATAAAGAGTGGTATTGGTTGTATTAATATTATTAGTGGTATTGGTGGTATAAGTAGTATTGGTTGTATTTGTATTAGGTCTAGTACAACTAATACTACTTATACCACCAATACTACCAATACCACTTTACTACAAATACAGCCCTACATTTGCGAATGAGCTATCCGTATTTAAAGATCACATTCTTAGGTACTGGAACCAGCAGTGGCGTACCCATGATCGCTTGCGGATGTGAAGTATGCACTTCAACTGATAAAAAAGATAAAAGGCTTCGCAGTAGTATACTGGTTGAATCAGAATTCACCAAAGTGGTTGTAGATACAACTCCGGATTTCAGGTATCAGATGCTTCGGGCCAATGTAAAGAATCTGGATGCCGTTTTGTTCACTCATCCTCACAAAGATCATATTGCAGGACTTGATGACGTACGAGCTTATAATTTCTTTCAACACAGGCCGATGAACCTTTACGCGAACCAGATGACCATGGAAGCATTGGTCAGGGAATTTGCCTACGCTTTTGCCGATAAGAAATATCCTGGAGTTCCTGAACTTGAATTAAATACTATTGGCACCGATCCATTTATTATAGGGGATATTCCAATCATTCCCATTATGGTTTGGCATATGAGAATGCCCGTATTCGGCTTCCGCTTTGGATCATTTAGTTATATAACAGATGCGAACAGGATCGATGAAGCTGAAAAGGAGAAGATCAGAGGAAGTGAGATCCTTGTGGTCAATGCCCTCCGGATAGAAAAGCATATTTCACATTATACTCTCGAAGAAGCAATAGAATTAGTTAAGGAATTAGATATTTCACAAGCTTATTTCACACATATATCCCACCAGTTAGGAAAGCATCGGGATGTGGAAAAGTCCCTTCCCAGGGGCATACACCTTGGTTATGACGGACTTGTGATCAATATTTAATTGAGATTATCCTTTCATACATAATAATATAAAAAGATATGGGCTGCGATTATCTTTGTACGTTCAAACAACAATTACCTTATGAATTTTCAAGCCTCTGAAATAACCCAACAGATCGCTCAGACTGCTAGAGATTTCGCGGTCAACCGAATCAAGCCTCATGTGATGGAATGGGATGAAAGCCAGCAATTCCCACTTGAAGTGTTCAAGCAACTTGGCGAATTGGGAATGATGGGAGTACTGGTACCCGAACAATATGGAGGGTCTGGATTATCCTACTTCGAATACAAAACTATTATAGAAGAAATAGCCAAAATAGATGGATCAATTGGATTAAGTGTTGCCGCTCATAATTCCTTATGTACCGGACATATTCTGACATTCGGAAATGGAGAGCAAAAGAAGAAATACCTGCCTAAACTTGCAACAGCAGAATGGCTGGGGGCCTGGGGATTAACTGAACCCAATACAGGAAGCGATGCAGGTAACATGAAATGCACTGCTGTAAAAGAAGGTAAAAACTGGGTCATTAATGGAACAAAAAACTGGATCACTCACGGCAGGTCGGGAAATGTTGCTGTTGTTATATGCCGTACCGGAGAACCAAGAACAAAGAACAATGCAACTGCTTTTGTAGTAGAAAGAGGCACTCCCGGATTCTCCGGTGGCAAGAAAGAAAATAAGTTGGGCATGCGTGCCAGTGAGACAGCTGAAATGATCTTTGAAAATTGCATTATACCTGATTCTAATCGTCTTGGCGAAATTGGTGAAGGTTTTAAGCATGCTATGAAGGTATTGGATGGTGGAAGAATTTCTATTGCATCTCTCTCCCTCGGTATTGCGAAGGGCGCCTATGAAGCGGCCATTCAATATTCGCAGGAAAGATATCAGTTTGATCAGCCAATTTCTTCTTTTCAGGGTATTTCTTTCAAGCTGGCAGATATGGCTACTGAAATACAGGCTGCAGATTTAATAACATTAAAAGCCTGTGACTTGAAAGTAAGAGGAGAAGAAGTGACCAAGACCGCTGCCATGGCAAAATATTATGCCAGTGAAGTAGCCGTAAAAGTAGCTAATGATGCGGTTCAGATCTTTGGCGGTTATGGATACACGAAAGATTTCCCTGTTGAAAAATATTACAGAGATGCTAAGCTATGCACTATAGGTGAAGGAACGAGTGAGATACAGAAGATCGTGATCGCGAGGGAAGAATTAAAAAGAATTTGAGGATTTGAAGATTTGAAAATTTAAAAAATGATCTGCTGTCCTATATCCTTAGACCACGATCCAAGGACTTTACAATAGTTGAAATCTCTAAACTATATTTAAAAAGCCTGAATTAGTTTTAACTAATTCAGGCTTTAATTATTCTTACCAATCTCCAATTGCTATTAACTATTCACGATACCCGCATTCACGAAAATTGACGATTGACGATTGACGATTCACGATTTAAGCCGTCATTGCGCGACCACTATCTCAGTTCTCGTTGTATCTCCTGAATTCGTTACCTCCGCTACATAAAAATAGTATTTGGGCTTATTGCTGTTATTTGCAATGTCCTGGTTTTCTTTTTTGCAGGAGAATAAAGCAACGGTTATCAAGGATAATAGGATTAATTTTTTCATGGCTGAGGAAGTTTAAAATTGAAAGAATACGTTTTCTCTGCAAGCATATCAGGTATAACAACATGCACAGGTGAAAAATGAATTCCATCACCAGAGTACATTAGCACAAAGTTTTTTGTATTTACAGTAGCGCTTGCAATAAAAGAAGCTGTGAACGATCCGTCCTGGTTATGGATCACACTTAATGAGTGCGCTTTAATAGGTAATGGATCTGGTTGCGTAGACGCTGGCAAACGCTGGAAGCCTGCTAGCCAATTCCACATGTTTTGTCCGGCTGCATTCTTTACGTTACCAAAATATACATCATTCCATCCGCCATGTCCAACTCCCGCACGCACTGTTAAAGAAGCTACAGGTGCTTTAGCATTAATTGAATTAACCATATTCACATTATAAGGATAAAATGAATCTTGGTCACCAACTACAGCCCACAGTGGAGTTTTAGAAGATCCCCACCAGCTCATATTATTCATATTTGCATCCTGGGTAGCTCCGCTACATGCTACTATAGCCGCTACTTTTTGTCCTAACATACTGTCCACATTTAATTGGGATCCGAAACAATCCCAACCTCCTGCGCTTAATCCGGTTAAATAGATGCGTGTCGTATCGACCGGAAATCGTGCGATGGCATCTTTAAGTATGCCTGGCAGCCAATCGGGAGGAAAACTGTAGCTCGAACGCTGCGGTGCGATCATTATGAAATCAAACGCCGGCTTATAACCGCTTTTTAATACATAAGGCAAACCAGTGTTGTATAATTTATTAATGTCAGTACCCGCTTCACCAGTACCATGTGAAAAAATAACCAGAGGATATTTTTTAGTAGGCGTGTAATTAGCTGGTGTATACATAACCGCATTTGCCATGCTGGTTCCTGTAGTAACAACGTTGACCTGGTCGTTCCAGAGTGTTTGTGAAAATGGTGAATGCCATAATAAAATAAGTATGGCATACAGGGATGTTTTTTTCATAGGATTGAGGATTTGCTTCGGTAAATATAAGTAACTCGTAATTAGCCATCAATACGAGTTTCCCTTAGGGAATATACTTGAAATTTACGCATAAGTAAGGATGATATACCACGTTAGAATT
>JBJMLT010000076.1:0-13941 GCA_045805165.1 Flavisolibacter sp. | reverse complement strand
TAAAGACCAGGCTCCCTGTCCGAGATAATTCAAAACTAGAGTGGTCTTAACAAAGATCCAGCTGATACGGATATTTTGACTTCAGCAATGTCCCAAGTCAGAATAAAGAGCTTCGGCTCCAGTTGTGCAAAGAAAAATGGCGCCTAACAACCAAAACCCTCCGGGATGTTCTATAAGTAACCTGACGCCATATATAGGATTGAGAGCTTTAAATATTTGAGGATAGTGAACGATCTGTCTTAATCCTAAGATGCCGAGCATTAAGAACCATAAAAGCATAATCGGACCGAATGAGCCGCCAACTACTTTTGTCCCGAAACGCTGAAAAATAAAAAGTAGTAAAATAATTACGAGTACAATTTCGATTACCAGATTATTTCCTGGAACAATATGACCTTCCAATCCAGGTACCATGCTGAGTCCTTCAATTGCGGATGTAATTGTAATTGGAGGTGTAATAATACCATCGGCCAATAAAGTACCAGCACCAATAATAGCCGGATAGACCAGATTTTTTCCATATCTGCGGACCAGCGCATAAAGGGAAAATACACCTCCTTCACCATGATTATCGGCCTGGAGGGTTATAATAACATATTTAAATGTGGTTTGTAATGTAAGCGTCCAGAATATACATGAAATGGCTCCGTAAACTAATTCCGGTGTTGCTCCTCCCCCTTCAGTCAGAATAGTTTGAAAAGTATAGAGAGGTGATGTTCCTATGTCTCCATAAATAATACCCAGTGCGATCAGTAGTCCGCCCAAAGAAGCTTTTTCATACTTGAAGCTCATGGTATCAGGTATCTGAGATAAATGTACAACAGAATGGAATGAAACTGCGGGGATTGACAACCGAAAAATCACATGAACATGTGATAAAATTTATATGTATTACATATACTTTAGTTATGATTCAATAAATAATCTTTCACAAATAACAATTATGAAAAAAATACTTCTTCTACCAGTATTGGCCATTTTAAGTATGGCCTTTTATGCATTTATTCCTTATAAGCATAGCATATTAAGTAGCAAAGCAGATGATAAAAAGGTAATGGAAATTGCTTTGTACAAAGTAAAGAAGGAACATCTGGCGGACTTCAAAACCTTAAATAACAACATGAGCGAGCAGCTTTCAACTTATAGTGGGTACATGAGCTCAAAAACGTACCAGGGAATTAGTGCTGACAGTGTATTCGTTGATATTGTATGGTGGGAGTCGATAGATAAGGCCAAAGAAGCCGAAGCTAAATTCCTAAATGATGATAAGCTAAAAGATTACAGAGAATCTTTAGGCCGTGTACTTTATTATGACCACGTTACTCCAATTGAAAGTGGCAAGCTTTCTTTTAATGCCTATAATGAGAAAAATGCCACAATTGAACTGGGTATATTCAAGGTAAAGGAGGGAATGAATAGCCAATATCTGGATACAAGGGTTCCACTAATGAATGTTATTTCTAAAAAGTATGGAGAGGGACTAAAGGAAGGTATCGCTTATCAGTCTGTTGAAAGGCCGTTATTGCATGTTGAATTTACTTATTGGAGCAGTATGGATGTTTGTACTAAAGCACAACATGAGATCAATGAGAAAGAACCTACTTTCAATCCTTTCATTCAGAACTTTGATAATAAAGGACCGAGCTTTTATGGGTTCTTTAAATTGATAAGATAATTATTGGTAGTAAAGTAGTATTGGTAGCATTAGTAGAATTAGTGGTATTGGTAGTATTAGTGGCAATAGTAGTATTATAACAATATTAGTTCTTCGCATATTTGTCCCAAACTAATTTAGAGATGTTCCTTGTCAAGACCCAGGCTTCATTAGAGGGGAGCCAGCTTTGGTCTTTATTATTTTTAGTACAAATGCATAAAATATAACGTGCCCCTTTCCCATTAACAAACAATACTTCGCTTCTACTTTCATCAACAGCACCATTTTTATCTGATACAAATACATCGGAAGGAATCTGTGATATGGCTTGTTCATCCCAATAGTTTCTACCCAATAAGCGAAGCATGCGCGCACTCACTTCTTTATTGATTACTTTTCCTTCTACTATCATTTCCATAAGTGAGGCCATTTCATATGGGCTTGTTTGTCCCCAGCCGAATCGTTCCTGATTATCTTTTCTGGAAGGTGTTCTTGAATTTACTCTAGTTATTTTTAAGCCCAGGCTATCCAATAACTCATTAATCCTTGTGCCAGTACCTGCAAGACCTTGCAGCCACAGGCTTGCTGTATTATCACTCATAGTTAATGAAAGCATCATTACTTTACTTAGTTCTATTTTTTCTGTGTCCTTAAAAGAGCCAAGTATATCCACGCCGGCATAAAATAATGAATCTCTATATACTAATACCTGGTGATAATCCAGTTCGCCTTTATTGATCTTACTCATTATACCAGTCAGAATGGGGATTTTAACCATGCTGGCTGTTGGAAAAGTGTCATTCTGATTAATTGCAGTAGTCTTTCCGTTCTTAAGGTTCTTAATATAAATGCCTATTTCACCATTAAAGCCTTTGATGATATTCCGAAGCTCGCGATCCAGCTTTTTATCCGTTTTTTGAGCACTTACATTTCCTAGGCTAAGGATGCAAGCAGTTAAAAACATTATTCGAATAAGCATACCTGTTATAAATTATAATGGCTTTGTTTATGGCTTTTATTGTTAGATTGAGCCAATTTCATATAATCAGTTACGAGGTAAAGGAATGCCCTTATACCTGTTTTCATTCCGCTTTCATCAACATAGAAATCCGGTGTGTGATGTGAGGGCGCATCTTTAGGATCTTTACCTGGGGGTAATCCCCCAATAAAAAAGAATATAGAAGGAACCTTTTCTGCAAAGTAGGAGAAGTCCTCGGATCCAGTCTGCACTTTCGATACCTCAATATTGCCGGCTTTGGACAGAGAAGGCAACATTTGACGGGTAAGCTCTGGGTTGTTATAAGTAATTAGTGTTTTTGAAGTTATCTGAATATCGGCAGTAGCGCCGGAAGCTTCCGCAATGTTTTTAGCAGTACGTTCTATTTTTCTCCATACATCTTTTTGCATGGCTGTATCTAATGTTCTTATTGTACCACCAAGCGTTACTTCTTCAGGAATTATATTAGACCGTATGCCTGCATTGAATATTGTTGTGGAAATAACTACAGGGTCCTGTGTAAGATCGCTTTGCCTACTGACTATAGTTTGAAGACCATTAACTATTTGAGTTCCTACAACAACAGGATCAATTCCCAACCATGGTGCAGAACCATGAGCCGATTTACCATGGACCTTAATAACGAACCAATCGGAAGCCGCCATAAATCCTTTTTCTCTATATGTTATAGTACCGACGGGTACTTCCGATTTTATATGAAGACCGAACATGACATCTACTTTCGGATCATCCAAAACACCTTCCTTTACCATTAAAGGTGCACCACCTTCTTCATTTTGTGGCGGACCTTCTTCTGCAGGCTGAAAGACAAATTTTACTGTACCGGACAATTGGGATTTCATACCAGACAGAATTTCTGCTACACTCATTAACATTGCTATATGTGTATCATGCCCGCAAGCATGCATAACACCTACTTCCTGACCATTATAAGTTGATTTTACTTTAGAAGCAAAAGGTAATGGAACTCTTTCTATAACGGGAAGAGCATCCATATCGGCGCGAAGTCCAATTACAGGTCCTGGCTTTGCGCCATGCAGAATTCCAACAACTCCGGTATGAGCAACATTTTCTTTTACTTCCATACCAAGCGATCGAAGATGAGCAGCTATTATTTTAGCAGTTCTAAACTCTCTGCTGCTTAACTCAGGATTTTGATGAAAGTCGCGCCTCCATTCAATGCATTTTGGTTCAATTTTATTGACTGCTGCTTCAATAGCATCATTTTTTTGTGCATATACTGAAGAGAAACTTAGAATGGCAAGAAAGAGATCTATACGTTTGAGCATGCAATTAGTTTGAGGTGGGAAATTACGATTTGTTGATTAGTGGAGGGAAATAGTTGACAGGTTAACAAGTTGAAAAGTTGACAAGTTGACAAGTTAACAAGTTGTATACCTCAAAAGTTAAAAGGTGGTTATACTTGATTTTTTTATTTCACGCAAAGGCCCATAAGGAGGTAAGGGCGCAAAGGGGTTGGCTTATGGTTCAGTGGAGGTTGGCTTATAGTTGGCTTTGAGTTGGCTTTGAGTTGGCTTTGATATGGCTTTGATACGCTTTAAAGGGAGGAGGATGGAACAATGTAAAACGAAAAATGTAAAAGGGATTTGCTTTTTAGTTTTTCTTCTTTTTTTATTAGGGTTCAAAAATACAAATTAGACTAATCCTAATAATAAATAATCAATAATTAATAATTAACTAACCCTTTAGCGGTGTTTGCTCTTTTGCCACTTTGAGTGAAAGCAAAAAGATGGAACCTAATCAGTTTTAGGTTTTAACTTTTAACTTTACTCATGATGATGCTTCGCCATGTTCCCTTTCTCAAGAATGTGTTCTTGTATAGCATTACTGCTTTTGGCGGGCCACAGGCACATGTGGCGATGATGATGAAAATGTTTGTTCACAAAACTCCATATGTTACAAAAGAAGAATTATTGGAATATAACGCCTTTTGCAATTTACTACCGGGCGCTTCATCAACGCAAACTGTAACACTAATCGGATATAAAAGAGGAGGAGTACCGCTTGCTGTGGTTACACTTTTAGTATGGATCGCCCCAGCATGTTTCTTAATGGGCTTATTCTCCTTCCTGCTTCCGTATATAGATCAAAAATCTTTACACACTAACATATTTAAATTCATTCCATCCCTGGCAGTAGGATTTCTTGTTTATGCTTCTGTAATGGCCTTTGCAGTTTCGGTAAGAAATACGATAACGTGGGCCATTATGCTTTTTTGTACTGGTGCAACTTATTTTTTATTCAAATCGCCCTGGATATTTCCAATGCTAATTATACTAGGAGGGGTAGCAACAAATCTTAGCCATAAGAGAATCCCCCAACGGGAAATAAAAAGAAGACCAATCAAATGGTATAATATCTGGCTTTTCGCCATTATTTTTCTTGTTGCAGGATTAACCAGTGAAATGGCCCGCCAACATAACTGGCCAAACAGGAAACCCATTCATCTTTTCGAAAATACGTACCGCATGGGCAGCCTGGTATTTGGTGGCGGGCAAGTTCTTATGCCCATGATGTATGAACAATTTTCGGTTCGTCCCGATGTATTGAAAATTAAAAATCCCGTGGAAGCAGCGCACAGAATAAAAATAGAAAAGAGTGCCATGACCACAGGCATGGGGATCGTAAGAGCAATTCCGGGACCTGTATTTTCCATTGCTTCTTTTACCGGCGGTATGGCATTAAAGGACATGGGCTATGACATGCAGATTATGGGATGCCTTATAGCATCGATGGCTATATTTTTACCAAGTGCCCTATTAGTACTTTTCTTTTTTCCTATCTGGAATAATCTAAAAAAATACGCTACGGTTTACCGTTCACTGGAAGGGATAAATGCTTCCGTTGTGGGGATTATGATCGCTTCTACTCTTTACATCATGAAAGATATTTCATTGGTTGAAGTAAAAACGGCAAGCCTGATAAATATCACTGTTATCGTCAGCACTTTTTTATTACTTCAATACACAAGACTTCCATCACCTGTTATTGTTGCAGGATGTTTATTAATCGGTTATTTTTTCTGAAGCTTTTTAAAATAGGACCCGGCATTTATCTCTTCTTCAACTATTGGCGGTACCAGGTATTTAATTGATTTACCTGATTTAATTAACTCACGTATATAAGTAGCCGAAATTTGTAATAGCGGTGCATCCATGATCTGAATAGAAGCATTCAATTTATTATTTATTTCAAATCCAGGACGCTTATATACTATGATTGGATAATTTGAAATTATAAATTGGGCATTCTTCCAGTTTCCGAGATTCTGAAAGCTATCACTACCCATTAAAATAGAGAATTCATTCGTTGGATATTTCTCAGACAGGTATGCTAGTGTATTTGTTGTATAAGATGGCCTGGGCAGATTGAACTCTATATCTGAAACCTTTAACCGGAAGTCCGCTTCTATTGCTTTTTGAACAAGATGGAGCCTGTCATATTCATTCAATAGCTCCCCTGACTGCTTAAAAGGATTTTGGGGAGAAACTACAAACCATACCTTTTCCAGGCTAGTTTCATTTAATATGTGGTTTGCCACAATCAAATGCCCATTATGGATGGGATTAAAGGATCCAAAGTATAGTCCTACTTTCATTAACTTACTGAAATTCAATTAGTTATTTCTCAACTATTATTTGATTAGCTTCATTAATCCTTAAGCTTAATGTATAACCTGCTATTCGAATGGAGATCGGATCTCCTAAGGGAGCTTTTTGTTCAACAACCACTTCTTCACCTGGTATACAGCCCATTTCCATCAGCTTCAATTCAAGATCAGGGCTTTGAAAAGATAAGATACGTCCCTTTTCGCCTGATTTTAATTCCGATAACTTCATAATCATAATAAAGTTCAAAGCTAATAGCATTCAATAATACAGGGATAACGATTTTTGTTATATGTCAAAAAAGAGTTCGCAAGCTATTCATTTCCATTTCCAGGCTTCCCCTTTTTATTTACCTAACCGGACCGAGCTCAAGAAGTTTATTAAATCCCTGATCATTAAGGAAAAGCATGCTTTAGAACGCATAGATTATATTTTTTGTACTGATCCGTATTTACATGAATTGAACGTGTACCACTTAGGCCATGATACTTATACAGATATCTTAACCTTCGGCCTTTCTGCTAACAAGGCAATTAAGGCTGAAATATATATAAGTATTGATCGTGTAAGAGAAAATGCCAAAAAGTTCCAATCTCCTTTGTTGATTGAGTTATATCGTGTTATTTTCCATGGAGCCCTTCATTTGTGTGGGTATAAGGATAAGGCTTTGAAGGACAAAGCTATTATGAGAAGCAAAGAAAATAGATACCTTAAACTATATTCTAATCAATAAATTTAGTTCCACGAAACACTGTTTCTTCAAGAAACCTTGTTAAAGGGCCATTTATAAAATAAAAAGTCATAAGGCCAATTACTCCCTCTTCACTTTACAAAAAGAATGATAGTAATGGGGGTATTAAGACTAAATAAAAATTAAACAGGTATTCTTAACATATTCTGTTAACCTTCATCTTTATGTTCCACGAAACACTGTTTCTTGTCGGAACAAGAATACCTTTGCTAAAATGAAAAGGAAAAACTGGACTCCTAAAACAGAAATTACAGAGTCTCTTTTGCAATTCCGTGAAAAGCGAAAATGGCAAATTGCCTTAAGAAGATATGTTTTGGAGGAGAGTAAATGTTCTTATTATGCCCCTTTTTTTGGAATTGGAAATGAAAAGTTCAGGAATTGGATAGAAATTCAGTTTGAAGAAGGAATAAACTGGTCTGATTTTTCAAAATCCTGGCAATTTGATCATGTAGTACCCATAGCCTATTTTGATTTTAATAATGAAGACGATATGTACCTGTGTTGGAATTTTACCAATATCAGGGTAGATAAATTAATTGTGAATAAAAACGGGGGTCATCGAATCGATGTACTTGCAGCAAAAGCCTATTTTGATGACATTTATCAAAATACAGGATATGAGGTATGTAAGAAAATGATAGAAAAAATAGAAAGAATAGAAATAGCCCAACTAGCATCAAATCAAGCTTTGCAACAGTTTATAATTAATAATAAAAGCTACCTGGAAACAATAGGAACTTTTACTCCTTATGAGTTTGAAAAGCTAAATAGTGGCAGTGATATTGAATCTATTTTAAAAGAAAGAAGCTTCTTAAAAAAATTCGGAACTTAAAATAGGGGACCTTAACAGTGAAATTCCATATACAATGTTCAATGATTATGATGTAATAGTGGTTGGGGCTGGTCATGCAGGATGTGAAGCAGCCGCTGCAGCAGCGAATATGGGCTCAAATGTGTTGCTTATTACTATGAATTTGCAAACCATTGCCCAAATGAGCTGTAATCCAGCTATGGGAGGGATTGCTAAAGGTCAGATAGTTAGAGAAATCGATGCATTGGGAGGATATTCAGGAATTGTTTCTGATGAATCCATGATCCAATTCAGAATGCTCAATAGGTCAAAAGGTCCCGCTATGTGGAGCCCACGTTCTCAGAATGATCGTATGCTATTCTCACATAAATGGAGAGAACTGCTGGAGAGAACTGAAAGAGTAGAGTTTTACCAGGATATGGTAAAACAATTAATCGTAGAAAAAGGAAAAGTAGCAGGTGTTATTACTGGATTAGGCCATGAAATAAGAGCTAAAGCTGTGGTTTTAACCAATGGTACATTCTTAAATGGAGTAATTCATATAGGTGAAAAGCGATTTGGTGGTGGAAGGGTGGCCGAGAAAGCCGCAGAAGGGCTTACTGAACAATTGGTAAGTCTTGGTTTTGAAAGCGATCGCCTTAAAACAGGTACTCCTCCAAGAGTAGATGGCCGTTCCCTGGATTATTCAAAAATGGAAGAACAAAAAGGAGATGACGTAATTGAAGGATTTTCTTTTCTTGAAACAAAAAAGCCTAAGGAACAGAGGAGCTGCTGGATCACTTATACCAGCTCTGAAGTACATGATATCTTAAAAACCGGATTTGACAGAAGTCCGATGTATACAGGACGGATTGAAGGAACAGGACCTCGATATTGTCCAAGTATAGAAGACAAGATCAACCGGTTTGCTGAAAGAGACCGTCATCAATTATTTGTTGAACCTGAAGGCTGGAATACCGTAGAGATCTATGTAAATGGTTTTTCTACCTCTCTGCCTGAAGAGGTTCAGTTTGCCGCCTTAAGAAAAGTTGCGGGTTTTGAAAATGTAAAATTCTTTCGACCTGGCTATGCTATAGAATATGATTTCTTTCCGCCTACCCAATTAGATTACAACCTGGAAACCAAACATGTAGAAAACTTATTTTTTGCAGGCCAAATTAATGGTACGACCGGCTATGAAGAAGCAGCTTGTCAGGGATTGATGGCCGGAATCAATGCTCACTTAAAAACAAAACAGGAAAAGCCATTTATTTTAAAACGAAGTGAAGCTTATATAGGCGTATTAATTGATGACCTGATAAGTAAAGGGACAAAAGAACCTTACCGGATGTTCACTTCAAGGGCTGAATTCAGAACATTACTGAGGCAGGATAATGCAGACCTGCGTCTTACAGAAGTAAGCTACAGACTCGGATTGGCATCTCAAGAAAGAATGGATAAAGTAATAAGAAAGCGCCAGGATGTGGAGGAATTAAAACAGATATTAAAAAGTACAACTCTGGAACCTGAAGAAGTAAATAATTACTTCGGCAGTGTAAATAGTGCAGTTATCAACGAGAAACAAAAACTGGATAAAATCTTATTAAGACCTGGAATAGGTCTTAAAGATCTGATGGTTCATATTCCAAGGGTCAATGATCTTCTTAAAGGATACAATGCCGACTCCATAGAACAAACTGAAATTCAGGTTAAATACCAGGTTTATATAGATAAGGAAAAGGATCTAGTGGAAAGAATGCGCTTACTTGAAGACCTTGAAATACCAGAACACTTTGAGTATCAACGAATTATATCATTAGGAGCTGAAGCCAGGGAAAAACTGAACAAAGTAAAGCCACGGACTTTAGGACAGGCAAGCAGGATCTCGGGAATTAATCCTACTGATGTACAAATATTAATGGTTTATATGGGAAGATGATTCGATTGCAGATTGCAGATTTTAGATTGCAGATTTAATTTAAAAAGATATGACGGATTCGAGTTTTCAGGTTAGGTGGGGCAGTTTGATACTTGGAGTATTTCTGGGAATATTTGCCTTTATATATACTTTGTTTGCAAAAGAAAACAGAAGAGATAAAATATATTCCTGCCTGTTGGGATGTGCCATTGGAATGGCCATCAATTTGTTGATCCTGAAATTTGGAAAGCCAATTTAATATCCACTTTCCATAATTGATTATATTAATTGAACGAAGGCTGTTTTTTCGATTGGACAAGACGTTGGTAATTGATCATGGCGCGAATTTCCCCGTAGGTTATTTCATCACTAAGCTTATGCTTTATTGAAGAAAGAGATGTGAGGTCGGCTCCTTCTAAAGCCTGCAATATTACTTCCTGATCTTTCTTTTTAACTAATTCATCTATTGAAATTTCACCTGAGGAAATAAAAGAAGCAAGATGACTTTCAATAGTGCTTATGGCCAGATTTCTCATGAGGGCTATTTCTTCTATTGATTTTTTTTGATGAAATAATTCAAGTGTGACATTCTGAGTTGATCCCTTTTCGGACTTCTTTTTACCTTTCTTATCCAAAGAAGGATAACTATTCAACAATTCTAAATTATATTTTACAAATTCAACATCCCTGTATTTAATAGCATTAAGCTTTTTCATTTGATTGATCAAGACAGCAAAGAATGTACAGGCCTCGGCGTAGTATCGCTTAACTTTTGATCCATACCTAATAGTTTCCAAATGATCATTAAAAGGTCTTATTAATTCCTCATCAAGAGCCTTACCAAAAAATAATATTGCCTTGTTAACCCTTTCTACCAGCATTTCAATATTACCGGAAGAAAGCAACGCATGTAATTGCTGCTGAAACTTTAATGCGATCTTTTCCTGGTCTGATGCTTTTTGTATAAGTTGCCTGTTAAGAGTTACTATTGAATCAATTGCAGTAAGCCTTGTATCGGGTATTATGCTACCCCACTCCTGTAAAGCCTTAACTACTTTGAACCATTCAAAAGCTTTTCCAATCAATTCTGCCTGATATTTTTCTTTTTCTTCCACAATTAACTTTACCAGATACTCTTCTTCCGTTTCTTCCTGGGAAAAAGCGAGAATCCTTTCATCGGTAGCAATTGCATTGGGGTAAATCCTTGAATGCAGTACCAATCCATTCAGGCTTGTGCATCTGCTTAATGCAACGTATACCTGTCCCGGAGCAAAAGAAGCACCTGCATCTATAACAGCTCTGTCAAATGTTAGTCCCTGACTTTTATGTATTGTAATAGCCCATGCTAATCGAATAGGAAATTGTTTAAAGCTCCCTAATTCTTCTTCTTCAATTACATCCTTTTCCTTGTTCAGATCATATCTTACATTTTTCCATGTTTCCTTTTCCAGCTTTAAATCTTCTTCACCGGGAAATGAAACAGATATCTCCTCATTTGAAATCTTTTTTATTGTACCAATTTTTCCATTGAAGTACCTACGATCAGATCCTGAGTCATTTTTTATGAACATAACCTGCGCCCCTTCCTTCAACTGCAGATTAAGATCGGCCGGCAAAGCCTTATCTGAAAAATCGCCAGACAGCTCTGCTTTAAACGAATATAGCCTCCCTGGTAATTTTTGTAGCTGGGATTCATTCAATGTGTCAGCTTTCCGGTTATGGGTTGTGAGAGTAATAAACTTATTACTCTGCAAAGGATCAAACAAAGGATCAAAGCGTTTGTTCAATTCATCGAGATCTTCTTTAGTAGCCTTATTATTGCGAATCCTGTTCAGGATATCTACAAATTGCTGTTCATTTTGCCTGTAAATCTTTTTTAACTCGATGTTTAAAGGCGTAGCCTCTTTCAGAGCCCTTGAATGAAAGAAAAACGGACTGTCGTAAAAGCTTTTAAGAATATTCCATTCTTCCTGCAGAATTACAGGAGGCAGTTGATACATGTCACCTATATAGACCATTTGAACACCTCCAAAAGGAAGCATGTGCTTTTTTCTAAAATGTCTTAAAACAGCATCAATAGCATCCAGCATATCGCTGCGCACCATGCTTACTTCATCAATGATCAATAGCTCCAATTCTTCCAGAAGCTCTCGCTTAGAAGCATTAAATCTTATATTTTTAAAAAGCGTATGCTTATCGGTAACATTATTATTTGGAGAAAAATAGTTTTGCGTGCCTGGAATAAAAGGACCAAAAGGCAATTGAAAAAATGAATGAATAGTAACTCCGCTTGCATTGATAGCTGCAACGCCGGTAGGCGCCACAATAACTGTTTTCTTAGTGGTATTTTCCTTTATGTACTTAAGAAACGTTGTTTTGCCTGTTCCAGCTTTACCGGTTAAAAACAAATGCCTGGAAGTATTATTTACCAGATCTGCAGCCAGGTGAAAAATCGCATTGGTTGAATCGTGCTGAATCATTTAAAAGACGACTATAATTTAGAGGGAAAGAAAGAAAATATAAGAATAGAACAGGTTTTGCAATGTTATTAAATAAGATGCAATAATTAGCTATACTGTTGCAATAATTAGCTTAAAATAAATTAAAAAATGTTTGCATTCTAATTAGCACAATGATTGAAGAAAGAGCAATTGACCTTACGCACTAAGCATAGCAGCTCTCTAACCTGAACATCGATACTATATCTATTAATTTCTTATTTCTACTATCTCATCCAATTACCTCAGGCATGAGATTGTGATATTTGAGTATATCAATTTGTTTCAAATATTCAACAAATTAAAAGTGAATACTATGCATGTATTTTAAATTATATGCATTTTAGCCTTATATAATTCCGGCATTTTATTTTAATAATAATATAAAAAAGGATCATGAGCCGGATATTTCAATTAAGCTTTTCATTTCTTAACAGAAATCACAGGGCGTTGATAAGCATAAGTGGAAATAAAACTGAACCGTTTATACATGTTCAGCTTATTGATTCTCTATTTAAAATGCTATTCCCCTGCGAGCATATCCGGTATAAGGGTATTGAAGGTTATAAAAACCTTGAAATTTATAAGGACCCATTCATTCGAAAATTGATAGACGCCATTGCCTGTGAAATAGAAAAAGAATTCAATGAAAGCTATGCAAAAGTAAAAAGCATTTTAAGTTATTTCAGGATGGATTAAATACAAGAGATAAATGATTAAGGATAATACGAGGACGATAATGATCATTGATGATGATGAAGATGACCGCGATTTTTTTTGTCTTGCCATACGAAAGATAAACAGCAATGCAAAAATCGTTTGCTGTACGAGCGGAGAGGATGCCATAGACTATTTTGAATCTACCGAACTTACAATCCCTGATTTTATTTTCCTTGATCTTAAAATGCCGAAGATGGATGGAAAGGAAACTATTTGCAGATTAAATAAAATCAAAAGAGCTAAGGACTGCCCGGTAATCATTTATTCAACTACCCGATCCACAACAGATGAAGCAGAAGCCAAAGAATCTGGCGCCTGTTTTTTTCTGACCAAGCCTTATCGTTTTAAAGACCTGGTTGATTCTGTATCCAGCATAATGAAAATGCTTGATATCACAGTAGCGAATCATTCTTAAAAAAGAAATGAATGACTTCCGATATCACTTCAAATAAAATAATATTATGGGCTGATGATGACCCGGATGATCTGATGATCATGAAGGAGGTATTGAATGAAATGCATTATACCTATGATATTATTGAAGTTCAGAACGGAAAACAGGCATTGGATTATTTAAAAAGTAACAAACGAAATTTACCCTGCCTGATGATTTTGGATATGAATATGCCAATATTATCCGGACGCGATACTCTTTCTATAATAAAAAAAGATCCTACCTATGAGCCTATGCCCATAGTAATATTCACTACTTCGAACAGCGAGATGGACAAAACTTTTTGCAAAAAGTATAATGTAGATATGATAACAAAGCCGCCAGCCTATAATAGTCTGCAACAAATCATAATCCGCTTACTATCTTATTGCAAATAACGGCCTGGTATCTATACTACACAAGACAGATCGATGTCCTCCAGATAAGGATCCAGCTCATCTGTAGTTTCAAAGCTGTTATAATGCACAATTTCATCTCCCTGCTTTGTAAAATATATTTCTACATAAAAG
>JBJMLT010000075.1:0-5587 GCA_045805165.1 Flavisolibacter sp. | reverse complement strand
ATAGGTCCAAATTGATTAACGTTTTTTATCGTTTCATATATCCCGAATATATTGGTGACAACGTGCACCAAATACTGTTGATATTGCTGCTGCACATTTTTATACATCTTATCAAGCTGATTATATCCTTCATGGGGTTCGGCAGTCCATGTTATGAGCCTTGGTAAAATTCTTTTTAAATTCTTGATACCATAAGAACTAGCCAACATGGCATTGTCTCCAATATCCTCACTTTGACTTTTTGGGTCCCCCCAGTTGTGCTCTGATCCGAAAACGTACTGATCATTTTGCATTTTCGATTTGACTAACGTGTCTAGGTAGGAGAGCTCATCTTCTGATTTCTTAAATTTTGGTAACAATCGGTACCCCCATTCAATCGCCCATTTATCATATAACCCAATTCGTGGCATCAACCCTTTTTCTTCAATGGAATCTTCTGGCTGCGCTACATAGTTAAAGCGGGCATAATCCATTATAGAAGGACAAAACCCATTCTTTTCTACCCATTCTTTATCTCTTAATTTTTCCACTGGTACTGTAGAGCTGGCGCGCATGTTATGGGTCAAACCCAACGTATGGCCCACTTCATGAGAAACCACAAACCGAATCAATTGACCCATGAGTGAATCGTCAAAAACCATTTTTTGAGCTTTGGGATCAACCGCCCCACATTGCACCATATACCAATCATGGATTAAGGATATGACATTATGGTACCAATTAATGTGACTTTCTAAAATTTCCCCGGTTCTAGGGTCAGCAATACTAGGCCCACTGGCATTTTCAATTTGCGATGGCTTATAAACTATGGCAGAATGCCGAGCTTCGTAAAGACTCCACGTAGAATCCTCTACTTTAGAGGGAGCGCGTTTGGCTACGATGGCATTTTTAAATCCAGCTTGCTCAAATGCTTCATTCCAATCATTTACTCCAAGGATAATAAAAGGAACCCACTTTTGTGGCGTAGCAGGATCAATATAGAAAACGATTGGTTTCATAGCCTCTACCAATTCACCTCGGTTATACTTTTCCAAATCTTCCGGTTTGGGTTCCAGTCGCCATCTTTTGATATAACTTCTTAACTTAATACCGTTAGGGTTAGCATCATAGTCCATTTCCTGTAAATAAAAATAACCAACCCTTGGATCAGCAAAGCGCTGCTGCATCATTTTTTCTGGTAACAATATAATGGAGGTATTCATTTCCACTGTAACCGGATTGCTCCATGACACCGTATTGCCAATTTGGAGCATCCCTGAATTGGTTTGGGTATACGTTTTCACATACCCGATTTCAATATTGGAAGAATAAGATTGAATATCGGAAATATAACTTTTATCAATTGCTAAACTGCTAAGGTTATTATATCCCTTCTGCATTACATTTAAAGAAAACAGTTCATTGTCTTCCAAAATAAAATTGTTCGCTTTAATTACCACAGCTAAGCCATCTGGAGAATAAGCTTCAACGGGAAATGCACTAAGAATAGGAAACACACTTGACCGCATTACAGATTGATACATCGGGCTTAAGGAATCGGCTGTATAATTGGTAAAGATCACCTTTCGAATCAAGACCCTATTGCCTTGGCCCTTTTCAAATCGCACCACCATATTGGTGATTTCATCACCCGCATAAGTGTCTGTTTCAATAGCACCCTTAGCGATTCGCGTCACTACAAGCAAATCATTATCAAATAAAGAGAAGGGAATTTCAAAATAATATTGTTCATCCACCAGGTGAATCGTCAACAGTCCTTTTTGGGTCTTACTATTTGAGGGGATCACTTGCCGATAACTCTTAGGTTTGCCTCCAGTCTCGGCACGCTTGCTAGAGTCCAACTTAGGCTCGGGTTGTTGGGCCCTCAAAATACTACAAGTGCAAAAAATAATAAGGGAGAAAAGAGCCTTTGATACAAATCGTTTCATGGTAATTTTTTAACGGCTTTTGTAAAGTAGAGACAGGGGGACTACCTTATGTCCCTTTTTCTAACTGTGCAGGCGGTTTTGCCCCACACGATTTTTCTATAAAACTTGTCCTGAGCATTGTAGTCATACCAGTAAATGCATGGATACAAGTCAATTAATCGGTGTTTGTGAATGAACTTCGTTTGAGCATATTGCGATATCGCCTGCTTTCAAGCAGTCTATTAATCTTCCTGCAGAATAGAAATTTGCAGGATTGGACTTACACTCAGTGGTTTGTTCAGTCATTATCACTAATAGCCAATGTTTTGAACCAACTGGGGATTTGCTTTTAACTGACTATAAGGTATTGGATAGAGTTGATCAGTAGGCTGCCAAGCGGTGCCTTTAATAGGCGCAAGCACTGCATCTGCTTTCCCGGTTCTTAACAAGTCTAACCACCGATGCCCCCACTCACCAAACAGTTCTACCTGACGCTCATGTGTAATGGCGGCTAAGAGAGAGGCCTGATCTGTATCCGTGGTTTGACCCAGACCTGACCGTGCGCGCACAGCATTTAGATCATCTTTGGTACCGTTTAGATTATTTTGTTGTGCCCTGGCTTCTGCCCGTATTAAATATTGCTCCGCCAGTCTTAAAACAATGTTGTACTCAGTATAAGGAGGGCCGCTATTGTTTTGGTATTTGCTGGGGTAATTATACGCCGTAGTGCCTACCATATTAGTACCAATCCAATTTCCGACTCGTGTATCTCCCGTTTCAAAGGATGTCATTAAATTGTTGCTAAGAATATAAAACGGAACGTCGGTTGATGAGAAGGGAACAAAATCACTGCCTTCAGCGGTATTTGCGTAAGGGCTGACAGGAATGATCTGAAAAATAGTTTCGTTACTCGTGTAAGTAAAAGGATTGGTCGGCTCAAGGGTGTAGACTCCTGAACCTATTACCTCATTCGCTTTGGCTTCTGCCTTCGCCCAGTTTTTCTGGTATAGATAAACTCGCGCTAATAAAGCAGAAATCGCCCATTTATTAGGTCGGGTGCGATCAGACCCAACATATGCTGCAGGTAGCTGGCTTTCTGCATTTTCCAAGTCAGATATGATCTGCACATAAATGTCCACTTTGGCGTTTCGAGCCTGGCGAGCATTTTGACGAAAATCAGTGGACGTAATCAGGGGAACATCACCGAATAAATTGACTAGATAGAAATAGGTGAGCGCCCGCAAAAATTTTGCTTCCCCAGTCAGTTGTGTAAGCGTAGAAGGCGATACTCCTTGAGAGTGTGCCAAGCCTTCCAATAAAGCATTGGTCTGATAAATATAATTATAGCCATTGCTCCATAAAGCTGCCGCTATGGAATTGGTGCTTTGGAGGGAGTTTGTTTGAAAGGCAGCAATATCGTCTTGTGACGTACTGGTTGAGACCAGTTCATCTGATGAGAGGCCGGAATATAAACTCACACCTCCGTTCAGAAGCCCATTATAATCATTCATAATAGTACTATAAAGACCATTCACCGCAGAGGTGGCAGTAGCATCGCTTGAATAAACGGGAGCCGTATTGACCTGGTTTATTGGTGGATCTACCTCGACGAACTTTTTACAAGAAAATATAGCGAGCAAGCCGCAGACACTGAGCGTGCGAAACAACAGTAGATCGCTTTTTATTTTTAGTTTCATATTCTTTTATTTAGAATGTGATTTGAATTCCGCCCACATATGTTTTTAGTGGAGGCAGGCTGTAGAGGTTTTGTGATTCGGGGTCAGTACCAACATAATTGGTGAAGGTGGCCAAGTTTTGCCCTTGGACGAATATTGTTAAATTGGATAAATGCGCCCGTTGTAGCCATCTGGAAGGTAGGGAATATGAAAGCGAAACAGTCTTCAACCGTATAAAGGAAGCATCGGTCAACACAGCATCGGACAGCAGGTAATTTTGAACCGCTTGATATGCCTGTGAACTAAAAGCCTGGGTAAATTTTTGAAATTGATTGTTATCGCCGGTCTTCTGCCAATGATCTAATACCGCCACTGGCTGATTGTTCATAGTGCCGGGAGGTTTTTGGTAAATCGTCCTTAAATAACTAGCGCCTTGTTGTTTGCGGCCTTCAAAGAAAATATACGCCTGAATACCTTTATAAGTAAATGTATTTGAAAATCCTCCGTAGTATTTGGGGTTCAGTTTTCCAATAATGTAAAAGTCTTTTCCATCGATAGAACCATCTCCATTTTTATCCTCCACGGTAAATACTCCGGTACTGGCGTCTATACCAGTAAAACGATAGCCCTTTACTACGTTTAGGGATTGTCCTTCGGCAAAAAGATCGGCGTACGCTGAAGAATCCAGATCAGGGAATGAGATTAATTTATTTTCAGGCACCGTTACAAAAATAGAAGCGGACCATGTGAAATCTTTTACATGTATGTTTTGTGTAGTTAATGAGAATTCAGACCCGGAATTTTGGACAACTGCTGGGAGGTTTTGAAGGACGCTAGCGAAACCTGTTTGTGTGGGCAAGCTATAATTGATCAATTGATTCGATGATCTGTTTCTATAGTAGGTGCCACTTAGTAATACCCTATCTTTCAAAAAACCAACTTCAAGGGTAGCTTCCAATTTATGGTTGACTTCCCATGCATAATCTGGGTTAAAGAGAGAATAAGGAACTAAAGCAGTTGAATTGTTGTAGGGATATTGTGCACTCGAATAGCTATTTAAAAACTTGTAATCACCAATTTGGTCATTTCCGGTTACTCCGTAGCTCCCTCTAAGTTTACCGAAAGAGAGCCACCCCTGTTGTTGGGAAAGGAAGGATTCATTAGAAAAGATCCAGGCAACTCCTACAGCGCCAAAGTTACCGTATTGCTTTCCAGGACCAAACCGGCTTGAACCATCCCTTCTCCCAGAAACATTTATAATATATTTTTCAGCCAAATTATAATTGACCCTTCCAAAGAGGGCCTGATAATGATATTGTGTGTAGTTTGAATTACCAGTAACAGACCCTGCGGCTGCAATTGACTTTAATACAGCGTCACTCGTAAACCCTGCAGCCGCAACCGCTGTATTATTATTCGTTATTTCCTGCCAAGAACCGCCCACAAGTAAAGATAGTTGTCCCTTTCCGATAGTAGTTCCATATTCAGCCTGCGGTTCAATGATCCAACTTTTAAAATGATTGTCGCTAAAATTTGAAGAGCCCTTCTGTACAAAATTGGAGTTTAGCGAAGCAATGGGGTTACTGCTGAATTCGTTAACATTAATACTGTTGTATCCAAAATTTACTTTGGCATTTAGTGACCGTGTGATTTTATAGCTTACATTTAGATTGCCTAAAAGGTTTTCTGTTTTAGCTTCATACTTTTTTAGTAAAACCGCCATAGGGTTATTGAAAAAATTGAATCCTTTTTGCGACCAATTCAAGCGCCCTAAAGAATCATAAAGCTGGGGAAAATCGGGCGGTAGGTTAATATAAGAAGTCAGGTCCTGAACCGGCAAATTATTTTTTTCTGATGAATAGGTCAACGAAAAATTGGTTTTGAACCTTTGACCGGTTGACATATGGCTCATATTTGAATGAAAGGTGACACGAGAATCAGAAAAATCAGCCGGATATACAGTCGTTTCTCTATGGTAACTGCCACCGAGGAGAAACTGGTTTT
>JBJMLT010000074.1:0-2834 GCA_045805165.1 Flavisolibacter sp. | reverse complement strand
GGACTCGCTAATGCATTAATGTGGCCTGCTATTTTCCCTTTAGCTATTGACGGATTGGGAAAATTTACTAAAATTGGTTCAGCTTTGCTTATTATGGGTATTGCAGGTGGTGCAGTTATACCATTAATTTATGCATCCTTAAAAGATAAGCCGGCTATTGGAAATAGTCTGGCCTTTTTCTTATGCATAATTCCTGGTTATTTATATATCCTTTATTACTCAATCTCCGGATATAAAGCAGGAAGACCAGTAAAAGCTAAATAATAATGTTCCAAAAAATACTGGCGGAATACAACCTTAACCTGAATGATATCTCTGTAATTGAATTCGGTACAGGGTTGATTAATAATACATGGAAAATTTCATCCCGAAACGATAATAGAAATTATCTGCTTCAGCGTATCAATCACTCCATATTTAAAAGGCCGGATTATATTGCACATAACATAAGAATCATTTCAGATTATTTAATACAAAATGATCCTGGCTATCTGTTTATTTCACCTTTAAAAACTTCAAAAGGGCAAGATTTAATTCACGACGAATCCGGATACTTTCGACTGTTTCCATTTCTTGAAAGTTCACATTCAATAGATGTGGTCTCTTCACCCAGCCAGGCATATGAAGCTTCAAAACAATTTTCATTATTTACAAAGCTCCTCAGCAGGTTTGATATTTCATTATTAAAGACCACCCTGAAAGATTTTCATAACCTTTCACTTAGATATGAACAATTTAAAACGGCATTACAAAATGGAAATAAAGAAAGGATAAAAAATTCTAAGGGTATTATCCTTTTTTTGAAAGAAAATTATTCAATTGTTGAAATATATGAAAAGATTAAAAATGATCCTGATTTTAAATTGAGAGTAACACATCATGATACTAAGATCAGTAATGTGTTGTTTAATAATATGGAAAAGGCTCTTTGTATAATTGATCTTGATACAGTAATGCCTGGATACTTTATTAGTGATGTAGGAGATATGATGCGAACTTACCTCTGCCCGGTAAGTGAAGAAGAAGTGGATATTAGTAAAATAATAGTAAGGGATGAATATTTCGAGGCCATAGCAAAAGGCTATTTGTCTAATATGAATAGTGAATTGTCATCAGCAGAAATAGATCAATTTGTATATGCGGGAAAATTCATGGTTTATATGCAAGCCCTTCGTTTTCTAACAGATTATTTGAATAATGATATATATTATTTGACACGCTATCCCACGCAGAATCTTAACCGCGCCAACAATCAGGTTGAACTTTTAAAAAAGATCATTGAAAAAGAATCTCTTTATACAACTATAGTGAAAAGGTTTACATCCTGAATTTTATCATCGGAGATCTGCTTTTAATACATAACTGTCTGCTGTAATAAATAACGTTCTTTCATCTTCCGTAAAAGCACAATTGGAAACGCGGCCAAAGATTCTGATCTTTCCAAGCACCTTTCCATTCTTATTAAATATCCATATACCTCCCGGACCTGTCGAGAATACATTTCCGTTCCTGTCTATTTTGAATCCGTCAGGACCTCCACCTACTCTTTTCGATTCAGATGTACCATCATAAAAGATTCGACCGTTTATAAATAATCCATCTTTATCAAGGTCATAAATATACCATATGGCTTTATCAGGATCAGAGTTCGCTACAATAATTGATTTCTCTCCGGGTAAAAAGGCAATTCCATTTGGTCTTGTTAATGTATCTGTAAGCAATACAACTTTCCCGTCCTTCGATACTTTATACACTCCCTGGTAAGGAGCTTCTTTGCTGCTGTCATTTATATAATGTTCAAGACCATAGGGAGGATCAGTAAAATATAGATCGCCATTGCTTCTGAAAGCTGCATCGTTCGGACTATCGAATCTCTTTCCATTATATCGGTCAGCAAGCGTAATGAATTTAGCGGCCGGATGGTTTAGTGGAGCATCCATCATTGCCATTCTCCGGTCACCATGCTGACACATTACCAATTGCCCTTTACTATTTAATAGTAATGCATTTGAACCTGTCTCCCCTCCTCTCGGTTTACTGCTTGTATAACCGGATGGAGTTAAATACAGTTCTGTACCTTTTTCTTGTGTCCACTTAAATATGCTGTTCCTGGGAATATCAGAAAACAAGAGCATCTTTTTTTCTGGTACCCATAATGGACCTTCACTCCACTTAAATCCTTCTGCAATAATTGATACATGCGCATCTTTATGAATCAATTCATCTAATGCCGGATCCAATCTTTCTATAGGACCTATCAAAGAATCCTTTTTCGATTGTCCTTCTGCTGTATTTATCATATTCGACATCACACTGAATATAACCAATATTTGAAATGACCTGCTTATTAGCGATCTACGATTTTGCATCTTTCAGAGCTTAGCATATTAAATTAAGATAAAAAAAGTAAATAGATAGAGATGTCATCAGCTATCGGCCATCAGCTATCGGCTATCGGCCATCAGCTATCGGCATTCAGCTGTCAGCCATCAACAATCAGGACCACATTTATTGTTCACCTCTGTGTCCTTGGCTCCTTTGCGTTTTCCTTTTTTAATTTTACATTTTTAATTTTTCATTGAAACAAAAAAAGCCATCTCCCCTTTTTCAGGTTCAATGGCTTTACTACTGTCCAAATGATATATAAAAATGTGTTTTGGTCTGTTGTTGTTGTAAGTCTCGCAGCTAGCAGCTAATAGCTAGCAGCTTCTCTCTCTTACATATAAATGGCTACAAAGGTCACGATCACAGCCATAATTACAGAAGCCAGTAAAGTTTCTTTGTTTGCATTGCTTAAGGTGAAGATCTTTTTCATAAAAAGGGTAGTTTAAAAG
>JBJMLT010000073.1:0-2021 GCA_045805165.1 Flavisolibacter sp. | reverse complement strand
GGCCAGTTTTCGCCTGGATGATCCTTGTAGTAAGTACATTCCCCCGAATATCTTTCCATTCCAGCTTCTTTACATCTACCCAACGCAAACCAGTATAACAGCAAAAAATGAAAGCTGCCTTTACCTCTTCATTTAAGCAGGGAGTGCTAAGCAGTTTAAGATATTCATCCACCTCCAGGTTCTCTTTTAATTTGCTGCTAGGGTTTGATTTTGAATTGACCTTTTCGGTAGGGTTCTTTTGAAAATAACCATCGCTACCCGCAGCACTCACTACCCATTTAAACCGCGCATAATAATTGCCGGGTGTTTCCCCCGTAAATTTATCCAACAGGAATTGCCGGAACCGTTTGCAGAAGTTTTCGGTGATGTCTATGGGTGCAATGAAATCCTTTTTAATAAATAGCTCAAACTGCGCCAGGCTATTTGTCAGATGCCGATTCCCTTTCCGGATATTTAGCTTCACATATTCCTTATAATACTCAAGGAAGTTCGCTTTGAATTTATGACCAGGTATAAATGCACTGCCGATAGCCTGTTGCTCAATTGTTAGCTGGCTCTTTTTGACTTCCAGTAATGCAAGGGCCTCTTTATTATGATTTTTTTGTATTTGATCTTTGGGTTTGGCATAGATGAAAATGCCGGTTGATGGCCGTTGCCCTTTACCTCGACCATAATCATAATGGAAATAGATTTTATCTTCCTTCCTGTTGGGGTATTGTAAGAAATTCATACGATAGGGCTTTTTAAGGTGATAGAATGTAAGCCCAATGAATATGCCATCCTGGTTACTCCTAGCAGCTTATAACCGATCATTTGATAGGACAGGGGAAGATGGGTAAAAACCGGAAAAAAGGGGAATAAATGAGTTTTGTTAAATCGACATAGGTTGATTGCCTTAGCTGACATTCCGGCTAATACAAATCTGCCAGAAGTGCTTGTCAAACTGCTTGTCAGACTGCTTGTCAAATAGGCATTTTGGGGGCTGTTTGGGGTAGATAATTTTAGGCTTTTTTGCTTGTAGTGTGCTGGTCGTGTGCCTGCAAAAGTGCTTGTCATTCTGCTTGTCATTTGCTTGTCAATAATGGTGGCAGAAAGGGGAAAAAAGCGGAAGAAAACGACACGCCTAAAATAAAAAAGCCCTGTAAATCAATGACTTACAGGGCTATAAATGTGCCCAGGACTGGATTCGAACCAGCACACCCTTGCGAGCGCTGCGACCTGAACACAGTGCGTCTACCAATTTCGCCACCTGGGCATTCAGATCTTTAAATTTCTAAAGAGCTTTTTTCGTTTCGGGTGGCAAAGATAACCGTAATTCTGAATTGACCAAAAAATAGACAAAAAATTCTCAGAAAAAATTGACTGTCATCTGGTTCATCGAACCCATTACTTATTCTTCTTTTCAACCAGGGCTTTTCCGCACTTAGGGCAAACGCCATCTTTATTAAGCGCCACTTCGGGGTGCATGGGGCAAGTATATACTTTCGCTACTTCAGCTTTCAGCTGTTCTTTTGCTGATAATTGCAATTTCCTTCCACATTGTGGGCATTTACCCGGATCATGACTGCTCACATTTACATGTACAGGGCAGCTATAATTTTTGGTTACTGCTGTTTTCATTTGCTCCTTACCGGAAAGAATAAGATCCATACCACATTTGGGGCATTTTCCTGGTTTGTGACTAACTACATCCGGATGCATGGAACAGGTATAATAAGTGACATGTTTTGTTGTATCAATTTTACCTGCTTTTGTTTGGGCAAACAAAGATGCTGAAGTCATAATAAATGCAATGGTAAAAAAAACTATGTGTTTCATTATTTCAGATTTTAAATGTCACATAAAACTACCTGGATAATAACCAGCGATTAATGATCCAGGCTATACTCCAGGATGATTTTTGTCAAGTTGTACCTAATTGGGCACTTAAAAGCCCCGTAAGTTGACTTATGGGGCTTTTTATGTACGTCCAACATTATTATAATTCTGGAGGTGTAACACCCTGGCTCTTAATTTTAGGT
>JBJMLT010000072.1:0-2265 GCA_045805165.1 Flavisolibacter sp. | reverse complement strand
CCCACAATAAATCCTGTTTTAAGATCCTGAGAAGTTCCACCTGCATTAGCTGCGGCGATGCAAATAATGCCACCCACTACCAACACCATAGGCTCGTATGCTTTTCCACTCCATCCAATTCCTATGAATAATAAACTGGTGGCTAAAATAGTTGCGATGGTCATGCCTGAAATGGGACTATTCGATGATCCGATCAATCCTACAATCCTGGAAGCAACTGTGACAAAGAAAGCACCGAAAATAATTACAAGAATTCCTATTATTAATCTATTGAGAACGGAATTACCTGGAATAATAGGTAAAACAGCAATTAGAACTATTAATGCAATGCTTCCAAATAATACTACTTTCAGGTTCAAGTCTCTATCGGTGCGTTTTACGTCTTCGAGACTCTCGATCTTTACTGAGCCAATACTGTGTCTGAATGAGGATATAATAGTTGGAATAGTCTTAATTAAAGTAATGAACCCACCTGCCGCTACAGCGCCTGCACCAATTTGCCGAATATAAGCGCGATATAAAGCTGTGCCTGTATCTGCAAATTGATGCAATGCAGGATTCCAGTTTCCTTGTCCTCCCGGTGTATTAATATCTTTTAAATATCCAAGCTTTACCAATTGCATTGCAATTAAATCAGGCTGAATTATTGATGCCAATAATGGATTTAACACTAACCAACTTAATACACTGCCTGCAACCAGTATCCCTGCGATTCGTGGACCGATAATATAACCCACGCCAAGGTATTCAGGAGTAATATCAGCACTAACATTTGCAGAAGGAAGATATTTATTTTTAAACTGGGTATAATATATTGGAGTATCAGCAATCACATGCAGGATCTTTTGCAGAAAAGCATAAACTATTGAAACGCCTAATCCATAAAAAGCTGTTTTGGCAAAATCTCCACCCTTCTCTCCCGCTTCCAATACAGCTGCGCATGCGGTTCCTTCAGGATAAGGCAGAATACCATGTTCTTTAACGATTAAAGTCCTTCGCAATGGAATCATCATTAGTGTACCTAATATGCCACCGATAATAGCCAGCACAAAAATGATTACATAATCAAAATACTTATCGCCATTGCTTCCTACTGATAAAAACAAAAAGCCAGGCAAAGTAAATGCAACACCACCTGCCACACTTTCTCCTGCGCTTCCGGTAGTTTGTATAATGTTATTTTCGAGAATTGTGGTCTTGAATAACCATCGTCCAAGAGTAATTGCAATAACAGAAATTGGTATGGACGCAGAAACGGTTAATCCTGCACGTAAGGCCAGGTATACTGTAGCTGCGCCGAATAAAATACCGAAAATACTTCCAAGAACAATTGCTTTAACAGTAAATTCCTTCATCCTTGATTGAGAAGGAACGAAAGGCTTGAATAGAGGATCAGGCATGGGTAAAATTAGCTAATTAGCTGATTAGCTAATTAGCTAATTAGTTGAAAAATTTAATTAGGCTTATTAAGTTAATTGAGTCGATTGGACAGGGGTGTTCATCATTTTCTGGAGCTTTTTAGAAACCAGGAATAAAATGATCGACGAAACACCTGCCATGAATACGAAAAGCATAAAGAACTCAAACAAATTATGCATATGATATCCCAGGAAAGAAGTAACCTTTCCTTTTTCAGGATATAAGCTACTTAAAACACCTGCGAGCTTATTAGCAGCGGCATTTGCAAGGAACCAGACAGCCATTAACAAAGAAGCAAACTTAAATGGAGCCAGCTTATTTACTAAAGACAACCCTATGGGTGACAGACATAATTCACCCCAGGTATGGAGTAAATACATTCCGGTTAACCAGATAACACTGACCTTTATACCAGGAGCAACATCCTTCACCCCAAATGCAATCCACAAATATCCTAATGCCAAAAGAAAAAGACCTAATGCCATTTTTGTTGGGGAAGAGGGTTCTTTTCTTCCCAATTTAACCCAAAGCCAGGCAAATAAAGGAGCGAATATGAGTATAAAAATTGAATTCAAAGATTGAAAAACGCTTGCTGGTATTGTAAACCATTTTAATTCACGTTGGGTTTGATATTCAGCAAAAAATGTAAGAGAGGCACCAGCCTGTTCGTAAGCCGACCAGAAGAATACAACAAAAAATGCAACAATGAAAATGACCCCTATTTTTTGTTTTTCAACATATGATAGCGATTTGTCTGTAAATAATACAATTGCTATAAAAACAACAGAAGCAACCAATAAATAAGACAGAACCCCAAAAACTTTTGCATCTATATATAGAATTCCT
>JBJMLT010000071.1:0-13742 GCA_045805165.1 Flavisolibacter sp. | reverse complement strand
TAGAGAATAATGATCCAGATTATAATCAACTGATACAAAGGAACGCCCAGGCAAACTGCCAATACAGGGATGATAAACTGTATGGTTGCCAAGTTCATGTCCTTCCGCTGCTGCTTTTCGCCACGCAGGAATTTGTTTTCTTAACCCTCCAAAATAATCAGAGATATAAAATGTTCCTTTCAATCCAAATGAATCCAATGCAGGAATTACATGTGTAATATCTATATTAAGGGCATCATCATAGGTAAGAACAATCGCGCAATCTTTCCCGTTCCAGGTTGTCGGAGTTTGAGAAAATATATTATTAATTAAAACGAAGAATAGGAAAACAAATACAATTATTTTTTTCATTGATTTAAAATTTAATGGTCAGTTCTGAAAGGTGAGGCAGGCAATCCTTCTTTATTATATAAATTTGCACCGTCAGGATTATCTGCCCATGCATATCGAACATATTTAGGATGAGGCACTTCCTCGCTCCATACTATTACTGAATTGTCTTCTATTTTTGCATTCGCCCATACAAATTTTTTATCTTCTCCTGCAATAGCAAATTGTTCTAAGTCCTCGCCATCATATGAAATCAAGCCACTGCCTATATTAGAAAAATCAATAAGGATCTTATTTCCTTCAATCGTATCAGATTTGAAAATGGGACCAGAGGAAACAATGTTTTCTCCATATACCAATTTTTCAGCTGCAAGAGCAAGCCTGTCACCAACTTCTTTTTTCTTTTCAGGATGAACATCATTCCATTCACCCAGGTCAATAGCAACAGCCATTGCTGTATAAGAAACAAGTAATGCATTCAATTGTGCTTCTCTTAATAAGGCCCAATTACTTTCAGAAGGCGAATATTGTACATCCATGAAATTTGGAAGTTGTACAAAAAGGAATGGAAGCTTCTCATTTTGCCACTGGTTTCTCCAATCTTTAATCAAAGCAGGAAGTAATTTATTGTATTCAATAGCATTTTCTGTATTGCTTTCGCCCTGATACCATAATATGCCTTTTATAGAATAATTAATAATTGGAGAGATCATACCATTGAAAAGTGCTGTGGGTTGATTTTGTAATTCAATTCCGGAAGGTACAGTAGTGCTGTTAAAAACCTGTCCAACTTTATACAGCCAGTAACCTTTAAGATCAATTGAATGACCGCCTGCTTCTAGTACATAAGGTTTATCAGGAACGAAACCACCTTTTCCTGAAAAATTAGTTACGCGGATAACCATTATATTTTTCCCCGGTTTAAGAATATCAGCAGGAATTACATAACGTCTTTGCGGATATTCATAGGTGGTATTACCAATCTGCTTTCCATTAATATATAAAACATCTGCATCAACAATTCTACCCAGTCTGATCTTTGCAGATATACCTGTCATATCTTGTGAGATATCAATCTCTCTTCTGTACCATACCACTCCATGTAATCCTTTAACACCCTGATCTTCCCAATATCCTGGAATATTAATAGTATGCCACCCCTTTGGCTTATATTCAACATCATACCATTTAATTGGTCCGGTTAAGCCTTTATCATTCTGTGGAATGCTATTATTTGTATTGCCTGATCTGCGATTTATTTCGTTTATATAAGAAGTATCTTTATTTTTTTCTACAGTAGCTATGATCTGTGGAAATTCTTTTAATCCTTCCTGGCTTGTCCAGGCTTCAATAGGAGTGCCTCCCACGCTTGCATTGATCAATCCGATTGGAATATGATATTTCGAATAGATCTTTTTTGCAAAAAAATAAGCTACAGCAGAAAAATCAAGTACATCCTTTGGATTGGCCCATTTCCAATATGACAACGGCACATCCTGATGTTTATTTTGCAGATCTGGTTCGCTGGGTATCCACAAATGACGGATCTCAGGATAATTAGCTTCCGCTATTTCGGATGCGTAAGTATCACTGTGTAGAGCTAATTGATGCACCATATTTGATTGGCCAGAGCATAGCCATACATCTCCAAACAATACATTATTAATAACTATGTGATTGGTTGCATCAATTATTAGAGTGTACGGACCTCCGGCTTTGGTTGGATTAATAATTTGCGACCAGGTACTATCGCTCCTGCCAATTGTCCTGTATACTTTATGCAGAAAGCTTATTTTTATTTTTTCACCGGGTTTGGCCCATCCCCATAATTTAATCCTTGCATCTCTTTGCAATATCATGCTATCCCTGATCAACTGCGGCAGTCGTACTTGTGCAATTGAATTATGGTAATTCAGGCAATGAACAATTAAAGAAATGAATACCAATTTTATTGCTTTGCTCATTTTGTATTTACTATTTCGCTAATGCCATTAAAACCCAATTGAATTGCCACCATCAACTGGTAATGTAATGCCCGTAATAAAACTTGCACTGTCAGAACAAAGAAAAAGAGCAGCATCTCCAATATCTTCAGGCATGCCTAATTTCCCCATTGGTGTTCTGGATAATACTTTCTGTTTTCTTAGCTGGTCCCCGTTTAATGCCTTTGCAGACATTTCAGTAGCGATAAATCCTGGCGCTATACAGTTTACACGAATTCCATTAGGTGAAAGTTCAACAGCCATTGCTCTTGTCATTCCCTCGATAGCAGATTTAGAGGCCGTATAGGCTATAACTTTTGGAAGGCCATATTGTGAAGCCATAGAGCTAATATTCAGAATTGCTCCTTTACCCTTTTCTAACATCCATTTCGCAACTTCCCTCGAAAGGGCAAAAACAGAGGTCACATTGGTAAGCAATATCCGCTGGAAATCTTCATCAGTTACTTCCGTAAATTCTTTTTTTAAATTTATTCCTGCATTATTAACCAGAATATCAATATGGCCATATTGTTTAATTATTATATTAACCAGTTTAGGTATTTCAGATAAATGGGATAGGTCACATTTCATTATTTCACATAGGGAACCTAATTTATCTTTAGCGGACTTTAATTTCTTTTCATCTCTTCCGACAATAATAGTTTGAATATTATTTTGTACAAACTTTTCTGAAATAGCTAATCCTATTCCCGATCCACCTCCTGTAACAATTGCAATTTTATTTTCGTTTTTGTTTTTTGTCATCAGCCTTTGTTAATATCTGATTTATTTGGGATCTTCCTGTTTATCCATTTCCTGGAGCGTATGGGAATTTAAGTGATTCATAATATTCAAGGGTATGATCTGGCTGTTCATATCCTTTGGGAATGGGCATATGCGAATAGCTCTGAAAATATAAGATGCAGGCATTTCGCCACCAGATCGCTTCTTTTTCTTGAATAGATAATAACATTCTTACCTGTTCATAACGCTCTTCATCAATATATTTTTTTTCTTTTTCCCACTTGCCCTCCATCCATCTGACAGAATCAACTCCATTATAATATTTCATGCATAGCTCTTCCCATAGCGTTTTTCCAGATCTCATTTTATATGACCATGATACATGATGAAACCATAGTAAATATTTTTCAGGGCATTTATGCACATCTTCATACATTCTTTGAACCTCAGGAGCATATTCACTTAATGCATTGCTTCCCTTTTCAGTTCGGTCAAAACCAATTCCATTTGAATCAGCTCTATGGAAGTAAACTGGATTCCAGTCTTCTCTTGGTGCCGTATGATACCATGGGGCTGGACCATAATGATGACTATATCCCATAATGTGATGAAGTCCCAATGGTGTCATATAATTAACTAGTATTTCCCTTGAGGAGATCATCATTTCCCTGACATCTTTTACAAAATTCGGATTGTTTGAAAAGGTTTGCCTGATCCATTCATTGGCAATCTGTTCAGAACTCAGATCATGATCCCATGCAAGTCTTCCGAAACAATACCAGTTAGCCTGTCCAAAAGGATGTCCGGTCCAGTTTCTTTCATTTCCAATATTGGCTACTCCGGCAATACCTGAAATAGAATGACCGGATAAGCTTCCATCAATTACTTTAGCTACTGTTGATCCTCTGTCTTTGGAATATGTGTCAGCATCTAAACATTCTTTGAGTAAGGTTGATTCAAAAACAAGATGCGTTGCAAAACCAAGATATTCCTGCGTAAGTTGAAATTCCAGCATTAATGGAGTTTCGGGCATTGCACCAAAAAGAGGATGAAAGGGTTCTCGTGGTTGAAAATCAATAGGACCATTCTTTACCTGGAGTAATACATTTTTTCTGAATTTACCATCAAGGGGTTTAAATTCATTATACGCCTGTTTAAATCTATCATCGCCTGCTTCATTACTATAAATAAAAGCTCGCCACATTACTATTCCGTTATGGTCAGATAATGCATCTGCAAGCATATTAGCTCCATCCGCATGTGTTCGTCCATACGTTTGCGGCCCTGGTTGACCTTCAGAATTTGCCTTAACTAAAAAACCTCCAAAGTCCGGTATGTAGCTATAAATTTCGTCTGCCTTGTTTTTCCACCAGAGTCGTACTTCTTCATTAAGTGGGTCAGCGCTTTTTAATCCGCCAATTTCAACCGGAGCGCTAAAGCGGGCAGTCAAATAGACCTTAATTCCATAGGGACGGAAAACATTAGCTAAAGCAGCTGCCTTTTGCAGGTATTCTTTTGTTAGGGTCAATGCATTGGCATTTACGTTGGTAAGAACAGATCCATTTATTCCTATAGATGCGTTAGCTCTTGCATAGTCAATATAGCGACGGTCAATATAATCAGGAAGTGTGTGCCAATTCCAGAGAGAAATTCCTGCATAGCCACGTTCAACACTTCTGGTTAGGTTATCCCAATGATCGAGTATTCTTAATTTTATTTTAGGATTGGTAAGTACAAAAAGGTTTTCAATGCTCTGCTCTGTTTGAACCAATCTCAGAAAATGAAATATACCATACAATACACCAATATCTTTTGATGCGCATATAACAGTAATATTTTTATTTTGTAAACGGACAGTCTTAATTAAAAATCCTTCCAGGCCAATTTCGTTTACTTCTTTAATGGATATTATTGATCGAATGGCGTAAGAACTTGGCAAAGTCCCGCATAGCAGGAAATGGTTTTCAAGATTTGTATTAGCTTTAATTTTCTTACCCAATAAGCCTTCCAACCCTCGTGATAATTCATTCTTTGCTATAGATAAAGTTGCTGATGCTCCGTCGAATTTAATTCCTTTGAGATGAGAAATATAGTTTTGAAGTAAAGGCTCATTTTTTATTTTGTCATAACGAAGCCAAAGTCGGTAGCCATCTTCAGCTTGGCCGATAAAAAAAGAATATAAAAAAATAAATAATAAAAGAAATCTTTTCATTTACTCTGATCTGGTTCTGTTTTATGTGGGTTTATTTGATTTGCTTTTTGTTGGCTGGAGCCATAATATGAATAATATCTCTGCATCCCCGAAGGCAATCTAAGTATGATAGTTATTAAGTAAAGCTAAAAGATTTTTT
Organism: Flavisolibacter sp.; assembly: GCA_045805165.1. Classification (GTDB taxonomy): domain Bacteria; phylum Bacteroidota; class Bacteroidia; order Chitinophagales; family Chitinophagaceae; genus Flavisolibacter. Next base: position 8,335 of record JBJMLT010000071.1, on the reverse strand, counting down.
ATAAAACACATCCACAAATGCTAAAGGAATGGATGGTATCCTTTTTCAATTCTATAAGAATGGACTACATTTATTCGACTATTCATTTTTCTAATTATATCACCAACTGAATAATTTTAAATGAGATTGATGGAGCAAACAATGAGATGGTATGGACCACAGGATCCTGTTAGCTTATCCGACATTCGTCAGGCAGGTTGTACTGGAGTAGTAACTGCGTTGCATCATATTCCCGTTGGTGAAATTTGGACAGTAAATGAAATTAATAATAGAAAGGAGCAGGTTGAAAAGGGAGGAATGACATGGACTGTAATTGAAAGCCTTCCCGTGCATGAGGATATAAAAAAACAATCCGGTGATTATAAAAAACATATTGAAAATTATAAGAGAAGCCTCGAAAACGTGGCTTCTTGCGGATTGAAAGTAGTTACTTATAATTTTATGCCGGTCCTCGATTGGATGCGCACAGATATTTCATACAAACTGGCAGATGGAAGTCTGGCCTTACGATTTGAAAAAGATGCCTTTGTGGCTTTTGATCTGTTTTTATTGAAAAGGCCTGGTTCTGAAAAGGCATATACCGAACAGGAAAAAGAAAAGGCCCGTAATAGACTTAATATAATGTCAGAAAAGGAAAAGGAAACATTATATACCAATGCGCTTTTAGGTTTACCTGGAAGTGAAGAACGATTTACAGAAGAACAAATATTAAAAGCATTAAAACAATATGAAGGTATCAATGCTGAAAAATTACAGCAGCATTTGTTTTATTTTTTACAGGAAGTAGTTCCGGTAGCAGAAAAATTAGGAATAAAATTAGCTATTCATCCGGATGATCCTCCTTATCCAATATTGGGATTGCCACGCATTGTAAGTACAGAAAAAGATGCAATGGATCTTTTAAATGCCGCTCCATCACCGGCAAATGGATTATGCTTTTGTACAGGGTCATATGGTGTTCGTGCGGATAATGATCTGGTAGGAATGGTAAAAAGATTGGGCAGTCATATTCATTTTCTTCATTTAAGAAGCACAAAAAGAGATATGGATGGAAATTTCTTTGAAGCAGATCATCTCGCTGGTGATGTAGATATGTTTAGTGTCGTAAAAGAAATAGTATTATTGATGCAGAGAAAAAATAGTTCCTTGCCAATGCGGCCGGACCATGGTCATCAAATGTTGGATGACCTCAATAAAAAAACATATCCTGGTTACAGTGCCATAGGTAGATTAAGAGGATTGGCTGAGTTAAGAGGACTGGAAATGGGTATAGCACGATCTTTAAATCAATAATTGAAAAATTGTATTGTTTAATAATTCATGGAAGTAAATACTGCAAATAATACTTCAGAAAGAATAAAGACGGCTCCAATCGGAAATTACAGATGGACTATCTGTGCTTTAATATTTTTCGCTACTACTATAAATTATCTTGACCGTCAGGTCATTAGTTTACTAAAGCCAGATCTTGATAAAGAATTCGGATGGTCAAAAACAGACTATGCGAATATTACTGCAGCGTTTCAGTTTGCCTATGCATTGGCATTATTATTTGCCGGAAGAGTTATAGACCGGTTGGGAACAAAAAAAGGATATTCCCTATCATTGATTTTTTGGAGCATCGCATCCATGTCTCATGCCTTTGTAAGATCTACTGTAGGGTTTTTCTTTGCCAGGGCAGCTCTTGGTGTTACTGAATCAGGAAATTTCCCTGCTGCAATTAAAACAACTGCCGAATGGTTTCCTAAAAAAGAACGTGCATTGGCAACAGGAATATTTAATTCGGGTTCAAATATTGGAGCAATTATAGCTCCTCTCACGGTTCCGTTTATTGCACTCGCATGGGGTTGGCGATCGGCCTTTGTAATTACTGGAGCTATTGGATTGTTATGGTTAATATTTTGGCATTTGCTTTATAACATTCCTTCTAAGCAAAAAAGATTGAAGCGTCCGGAGTTTGAATATATTCATAGCGATAAAGATGAATCTAAAGAAAGTGATGAAAAGCAGGATAGAACGTCAAAAGTTCCATGGCTTAATTTATTAAAGTTCAGACAGGCATGGGCTTTTGCTTTAGGAAAATTTTTAACCGATGGGGTTTGGTGGTTTTACTTATTCTGGCTTCCTGATTTTTTACATGAACAATATGCTCTTTCAGAAACCCAAATGGCTGTTCCTATTGCTATTGTTTATACAATTGCTGCGGTTGGATCCGTATTCGGAGGTTGGCTTCCGCTTCGCTTTATTAGTAATGGTTGGCCGGTTTTTAAAGCAAGAAAAACTTCAATGTTCATTTACGCGCTATTCGTTCTTCCTGTGTTTACTGCGCAATTATTGGGGGCCATTAACATGTGGTATGCCATATGTATTATAGGAATCGCTGCAGCAGCACATCAGGCATGGAGTGCCAATATATTTACAACTGTTTCAGATATGTTTCCAAAAAAAGCTGTAGGGTCTGTAACTGGTTTTGGAGGAATGGCTGGCGGACTCGGTGGAATAATAATTTCTAAGGTAGCCGGTTATCTTTTTGATTATTACAAGGGGCTGGGTCATATTCAAACTGGTTATATGATCGTTTTCATTATATGTAGCTCTTCTTATATAATTGCCTGGATTCTTATGCATTTATTAGTCCCTAAAATGAAACCAGTGGTTTTGTAACAGAATTCTTATTTCAGATTTGGTAAATAAGGTAAATGCTTTCTACTTCAATTTCCCTTTCATCAGTTTCAACTGCCATCAGGCAATTTAGCTCCCGGATTATGTAACAGTATTAAATTAAAGTTCGTCCTTTAATTGACCATTCAATAATTAAATAAATTGAAATGAAAAAGAGGCTGCTTCTGATTTCTGCTGTATCAGCTTGTATGATCACAATTAATGCGCAGAAATCTTTCCCTTATCCACCACTTGGGAAATTGGTTGATATTGGTGGAAGGTATTTACATATACATGAAACAGGCAAAGGATCGCCAACAGTTATTTTGGAAAATGGAAGTGGTGACTTCTCTTTTATATGGAGTCTTGTTCAGCCGGAAGTTTCAAAATTTACACATGTTGTAAGCTATGACAGGGCAGGTTATGCATGGAGCGATCCTGGACCCTGTCCTCGAACAGATAAACAAATTACACTGGAGTTACATACGGCTTTGCATAAAGCTGGCATTAATCCGCCTTATATTTTAGTTGGGCAATCCTATGGTGGTTTTTTGGTTAGGGCCTTTGCAAGATATTATCCAAAAGAAGTAGCTGGAATGGTATTGGTTGAAGCAGTCCAAGAGAATATGCGTATTTTAATTGGTGGACAACCTACACGGATCCGTGAATTTGCAACAGGAAGATTTGCACCTGAACCACAGAAATATTTTGATTCAAAAAATTATAATTATGTTGATACAGCAACTTCAGATACATCATTGGAGTTTCCATTGGATCGCCTTCCTCTGAACATTCAAAAATTACAACGCTGGGCTCAATCGCGATCATTATATAGGCAGGCAAGTGATAGTGAAATGTATTGGTCACCTGAAGATGTTTCTAAACTTTATGCTAATAAAGGAAAGCCTGATTATATGCTGGGAAATAAACCTTTAATTGTATTAACTAGAGGTAAAGGAGGCTTTGATGGCAGAACAGATTCGGCTGAATTGGAACAGGAAAGATTCTCTCTTCAAAATGAATTGTCCCGGTTATCAACCAATAGCTTGAATGTCATAGATAATAATAGTGGCCACAATATTCATCTGGAAGATCCTGAATTTGTTATTTCTGCAATTCATCAGGTAGTAGAGGCAGTACGGCTAAACCGTCCTTTGAAAGAAATAAAAAAAGAAAAGGATAAAGTATACCTGCATGTAATTAATTCATTTCTAAATGCATCAACGGTTCAATCAAGGTCAAAATATATGAGTGAAGGATATCGCTCGTTTTTTGGTGAGAAAAAAGGGCCTGGAAAAGATAAGGCAACTGCTTTAAGATCTTTTATGGATTGGGATGGACCCTTACATCCGGATATAAAAATTACCAATTACAGAGTAGATGGAAATGATTGCATGGTATTTTTTAATGAAAAAAATGATTTTACGAAGCATATTGGTTATCCGGGTTGGAAGGGTAGTGCTGAATTTATAATGGATGAAGAGATGAAGATTAAGCAGTACACTTATTTCCCAGATGAGTCAAATCTTCCATATAAACCTTATTTACAACCTGCACTGGAATGGTTGAAAATAAATAAGCCGGATGAATTAAGTCAGGTATATCAAAATGAAAAATTAATTCAAACCAACAGATCGGCCCACCAATGGATCACCCTTCTGTCCATTTGGAAAAAACAATATAAATATCATCCAACCACAAATTAGCTAATTAGCTAATCAGCTAATCAGCTAATTTTCTCAAAGACGATTTTCTCACAATCAACTCCGACCTCACAATGATCGTCTGCGTTTGATGTATATCAGATAATCCCTTTAAATGATTGATAAGATTTCTTGCAGATATTTCTCCTACATCTTTGCCTGGATAATTGATGGTTGTTAACGCTGGCTCTATTAGGTTCCCTATAGCATCATTATTAAATCCCACTATGGCAATATCGTGTGGAATATTTATTCCATGTTCCTTTAAAGTTCGCATGCACACAGCTGCCACAAAATCATTGGTTAAAAAGATTCCATCAGGCATTGGGTCCATTTTTAGTATTTCTAAAGCTGCCTGAACCCCTGCATCTTCAGTAAGATCTTTTACCAGTAAAAGTTTTTCATCAAATTTGATCCCGTTATCAAATAGCGCATCCTTGTATCCTTTAAACCTTTGTGAATAAACATTTCGTTGTAAGCTGGATGTAACATGGGCTATTCTTTTACAACCTTGTTCAATTAAATGACTAGTGGCAAGGTAACCGCATTTTGCATTATCTATTATAACTACGCTGCTGTTCCCGTCTTGTTCAACACGGTCAAAGAAAATAATTGGAATTCCTTTGTCTGTAAATGGTTTAAAATGATCTAGGTTTGAAGTATCAAAAGAAAGTGATGCAATTAGCCCGTCCACTCTTTTGTGGAAAAGATTTTTGGCATTGGCCGCTTCTTTGATCATGCTTTCACCTGAATGGGCTATTATAAGATCATAGCCTGATTCGGTTGTTATTTTTTCTATACCGGCCAGAACTGAAGTAATAAAATTGCTTTTCAGCTCATGAACAATTACACCAATAGTGTATGTTTGCTGCTGTCTTAAATTACGGGCAAAATGGTTGGACCTGTAACCCATTTCTTCAACCATATCGAAGATGCGCTTCTTCGTTTTTTTGCTGATGGCAGGGTGGTCCTGAAGTCCACGGCTTACAGTGGCTGTTGATATATTTAGCTTCTTAGCAATGTCGTATATTGTTGTTTCTTTGCCCTTTTCCATACAATCGTTTACATGTGTAATTCTACAGCTAATATAGTTTTTTTAAAAAAAATATTATGCAATCGGTTGCACCTTTAGAAAAACATCATACATTAGCCCAATTATCATTGACGGGGGTTCTCTTATAAATAAAATAATTAAATTTCATCATGCTATTCTGCAACGGCAGGGTATAATGAAATCTTTTAGCCTCAAAGTCAAGCCAACTCCAATATAATTGAAACAACCAACGCTGTAGTCCATTTGATAAGAAGCAGTTTTCAACATTTTTATTTAAATATTTAACGCATTCATTTAAGCCTGCCCATTTTATTGCATTAAGCACTGAAATAATAAAAAATTAATGTTAGTACTTGGAATTGACGTTGGCACTTCTTCTATAAAAGTTTCGGTTCTCGACGCGGAAACACACCAATGTTTAAGCTCGGCTCAATATCCGGAAACTGAATCGGAAATAATTAGCGTTAAGCCAGGCTGGGCCGAGCAATCTCCTGAAATATGGTGGTTGCATGTTCAGGAAGCTATATTAAAAGCACATGCATCTAAATCATACAACCCTCAGGATATCGCCGCTATAGGCATTGCTTATCAAATGCATGGCCTGGTATTAATTGATAAAGAGCAAAAGGTTTTATATAACAGTATTATCTGGTGCGATAGTCGTGCGGTAAACATCGGTAATAAAGCTTTTGAAGAGATCGGCGAGCAAAAATGTTTATCTCATCTGTTAAACTCTCCGGGAAATTTTACCGCTTCAAAATTAGCTTGGGTAAAAGAGAATGAACCATCCATTTATGAAAGAATAGATAAAGTTTTATTGCCGGGAGATTTTATTGCAATGAAATTCACAGGTACTACAACCACCACTATTTCCGCTCTATCCGAAGGTATATTCTGGGATTTCAAATCAAACAGCCTCTCAACAGATATTTTAAAATATTTTGGATTTCCTTCTTCTTTTATTCCGGAAGTTAGACCAGTCTTTAAATCTCACGGTAATCTGAAAAAAGAGGTAGCTAAAGTTTTGTCGCTAAAAGAAAATATTGCTGTTACTTATAAAGCTGGCGACCAGCCAAATAATGCATTGTCCTTAAATGTTCTTCATCCTGGTGAAGTAGCCGCTACCGCTGGAACTTCAGGTGTAATTTATAGTGTTAGCGAAAATCTTACCTATGATAAACAATCAAGACTGAACAGCTTTGCCCATGTCAATCATATTTCCAATAACAATAGAATTGGGGTATTGTTATGTATTAATGGTACTGGTATAATGAATAGCTGGATACGGAAAATTTCTGGATCTCAACTAACATATTCCGCTATGAACGCTTCTGCAAAAGATGCGCCTGTTGGAAGTAATGGTTTATTTGTTCATCCTTTCGGCAATGGTGCAGAACGCATATTTTGCAATAAATTGATCGGTGCGGATATTGAAGGACTCGATTTAAATATTCATACCTCTTCCCACATTTTTCGTGCAACTCAGGAAGGTATTGCCTTCGCATTCCGTTATGGAATGGATATTATGAGAGAAAATAATATTCAGCCTTTAGTTATCAGAGCCGGTAAAGCGAACCTTTTCCTTAGTGAGGTCTTTACAGAATCTTTTGTAAACGCAATAAATGTCCCCGTAGAATTATTTGAAAGCAATGGAAGTATAGGTGCAGCTATCGGAGCCGGCCTGGGTGCAGGTTTTTATTCCAATGAAAAAGAGGCTTTCGGAAATTTAAAGCCACTTCAGTTAATTGAACCTTATTCTTCTAAAATATATAATGAAGTTTATGAAGAATGGGAAAGCCTGTTAAATAAAAAATTGAACACGTTAAATTAATAATATGTCAGTCGTTTTAGGTAAAAAAGAGTTTTTTAAAGGTATTCAGCAAGTAAAATATGAAGGTCCACAGTCAGACAATTTATTGGCTTTCAAATATTATGATGAAACCAGGATGATTGCCGGCAAGTCCATGAAAGACCATTTACGTTTTGCATGTGCTTACTGGCATTCATTCTGTGGTAATGGATCAGATCCTTTTGGTGAACCTACGCATCTGTTTGCGTGGAACGAATCTTCCGATCCCATTCAAAGAGCTAAAGACAAAATGGACGCGGCTTTCGAATTCATTACAAAAATGAATATGCCATTTTATTGCTTCCATGACGTGGATGTTGTTGATTATACAAATAATGTATCAGACAATGAAAAGCGCCTGCAGGCAATGGTTGATTATGCAAAACAAAAACAGAAGGATAGTGGAGTAAAGCTTTTATGGGGAACTGCAAATGTTTTTTCCAATAAAAGATATATGAACGGTGCTTCAACAAATCCCGACTTTCATGTTCTTTCTCATGCTGCCGCGCAGGTTAAGGCTGCAATAGATGCAACCATTGCTCTTGGGGGAGAAAATTATGTTTTCTGGGGTGGAAGGGAAGGATATATGTCTCTCTTGAATACAGATATGAAAAGAGAAAAAGAACATTTAGCCCGCTTTCTTCATACGGCAAAAGATTATGCAAGAAAAAACGGCTTCAAAGGCACTTTTTTTATAGAACCAAAACCTATGGAGCCAACAAAGCATCAATATGATTACGATTCAGAAACAGTGATCGGTTTTCTTAGAAAATATGATCTGCTGAACGATTTCAAATTGAATATTGAAGTGAATCACGCAACTCTTGCAGGACACACTTTCGCACATGAAATTCAGGTAGCAGTAGATAATGATGTGCTGGGTTCAATAGACGCCAATAGGGGTGATTATCAGAATGGCTGGGATACCGACCAGTTTCCAAATGATCCGCGTGAACTTACCGAGGCAATGCTCGTAATAATAGAAGGTGGTGGCTTTAAGGGTGGAGGTATCAATTTCGATGCTAAGATCAGGCGTAACTCAACAGACCCCAACGATATTTTTTATGC
>JBJMLT010000070.1:0-5125 GCA_045805165.1 Flavisolibacter sp. | reverse complement strand
GAAATACCCTGCAAACGCTTATAGAAATTAAGAAAGTACATCTGGTTCTGCCTAAGATCAATATCTCCTAAATTCAATTGCCAGTTCTTCTTTTTAAATTGAAGAAATACCTGGTCAAATTCATTTAATTGCTTTGTAGTACCATCAGGTTGAACCGGAATATTATTATCAGTTAAAGCAGCAGCTATCTCAATACTATCTTTTAGCATTCCACTAAGTTGAAGCTGGAATGTAGAATTAACTACTGCATTCTGATTATTGCCAAAAGAAAGTTCTCTTCCAAAGCTTCCATTATACTGGATAGTTCCAAAATCCAGCATATTATGTACAGTGCTATTTTTATTGTCATCAAACTCAAAAGGTCTTAGATAAACATTATTAACCACACTATCAAAATTCAATCGTTGAATGTAGGAATTGAGCCGGGCTGGAAAAACTCTGTAAGTAAGAAGGACTGAATCTATTGAAGGTTTTGTTTTCCAGTATAAGACCGATTTTACAAAATCAAGCTTATAGGTGGAAGAGTCTATCCCTGTGACACTAAATGTGTATGGTATGATGCTAACCTGTTCTAAAAAGACGGTATCTCCCTTTATTGGAATTTTTCTAATCCTCAGGTTTGATTGCAACTTTGATTGAAAGGGAGTCTGAGCCTTGCCGGTAACAGCAAAAACAATCAGCGTACAAATAAGCAGTATCCGGCTCAAAAGCTTCAAAAGCAAGGTTTTTCAGGAACGGTAAAAATGCAATTTTTTAACGTTGAAACATAACTTTTAATTGTTAATTGATCTGATATACATAGTCTTTAGACATAAAAAAAGCCCCATTAGGGGCTTTAATCGTTCTTTTTGCATTAAATATCTTTTGAAAGTCCTGCAGCCAGGTAATCTTTATGCATCCTGGAAATGTTGGTAACAGATATTTCTTTAGGACATACCGCCTCGCAAGCCCCTGTAAACGTGCAACTTCCAAAACCTTCCTTATCCATTTGAGCCACCATGGTAAGCACACGGTTCTTTTTTTCCGGCTGTCCCTGGGGTAAAAGACCTAAATGGGCAATCTTTGCGGAAAGGAATAAAGAAGCAGAAGCATTTCTGCAAGCGGCTACACAGGCTCCACAAGCAATACAGGCGGCGGCGGCAAAGGAGGCATCAGCAAGATCCTTTTCTATTGGAAGTGAATTACCGTCTACAGCATTACCAGTATTTACAGAAATAAATCCTCCTGCCTGAATAATGCGGTCAAATGCCGTTCTATCAGTAACCAGATCTTTAATAACAGGAAAACCATTTGCTCTCCAAGGTTCAACTACAATAGTATCTCCATCTTTAAAAGCACGCATGTGTAATTGACAGGTGGTGGTGGCATGCCATGGACCATGAGGTCTGCCATTTATATGCATAGAACACATACCGCAAATTCCTTCCCTGCAATCATGATCAAATGCAATAGCATCCTTTCCTTCTCTTACAAGGCTCTCATTTAATACATCGAACATTTCAAGAAATGACATTTCCGACGAAATATCTTTTACATGGTACGTTTCAAAATGTCCGGCACTGTTTCTGTTAGCCTGTCTCCACACTTTAAGTGTGAGATTCATAATATAATGTTCCATAAAACCTATTCAAGCATTTTAATCGTAATGAACAATGATCCAGAACTTATTTATATGACCTTTGAGTTGGTTTTACAACTTCATAATTCAACGGTTCTTTATGAAGCTGCCATTCGCCACCAGGTTTATATTCCCAGGCGGCTACATACATAAATTCGGCATCATGACGCAAGGCTTCACCTTCTTCCGTCTGATGCTCTTCCCTGAAATGGCCTCCACAACTTTCACTTCTGTGCAAAGCATCAATACACATCAACTCACCTAATTCAATAAAATCTGCAATACGATTTGCTTTATCTAATTCCGGATTGAATTCCATAATGCTTCCTGGAATTGTAATATCTCTCCAGAATTCTTCCCTTAATTGCCTGATCTCCTGAATTGCTTCTTCTAATGCACGAGCATTTCTGGCCATACCACATTTATTCCACATGATCTTTCCAAGACGTTTATGCATGCTTTCCACCGTCTGCGCGCCCCTGATATTCATTAATCTTTCAATTCTCTCTCTTACATTTCTTTCTGCTTCTTCAAATGCAGGGTGAGTAGTTGGAATTGCATTTGTTCTTATTTCGTCGGAAAGGTAATTTCCTATAGTATAAGGAATTACAAAGTAACCATCTGCCAAACCCTGCATGAGTGCAGAGGCTCCTAAACGATTGGCTCCGTGATCAGAAAAATTACATTCACCAAGTGCATATAATCCGGGAATGGTGGTCATTAATTCATAATCTACCCACAAGCCACCCATTGTATAGTGAACAGCAGGATAAATTCGCATTGGTACTGTATAGGGATTCTCTCCAGTAATTTTTTCATACATATCGAAGAGGTTTCCATATTTTTCTTTAATTACTTCTTTTCCCAGAGTTATAATAGTTTCCTTATCTGCATTGTTTAGTCCCTGCTTACTTGCCTCAACTCTACCATATCTTTCGATGGCTGTTGCAAAATCCAGATAAACGGCCTGTCTTGAAGTCCCAACTCCATAACCCTCATCACATCTTTCTTTTGCAGCACGCGAAGCTACATCCCTCGGAACAAGGTTACCAAAGGCCGGATATCTTCTTTCCAGGTAAAAATCTCTATCCTCTTCAGGGATTTCATTTGGCTTTCTTGTATCTCCTTTCTTTTTTGGAACCCAGATCCTTCCATCATTACGTAATGACTCAGACATTAATGTCAGCTTGGATTGATGTTCTCCGGTAACAGGGATGCAAGTAGGATGGATCTGCGTAAAGCAGGGATTTCCAAAATAAGCTCCTTTCTTATGAGCTTTCCATATTGCTGTAGTATTGCTTCCCATGGCATTAGTAGATAAATAAAATACGTTTCCATAGCCACCACTGCATAATACAACTGCATGTCCAAAATGTCTTTCCAGCTCACCAGTAATTAAATTTCTGGCGATGATCCCTCTTGCTTTTCCTTCTATGATCACCAACTCAAGCATTTCATGCCTGCTGTACATTTTTACATTCCCTAAAGCAACTTGTCTTTCCAGAGCCTGATACGCTCCTATCAATAATTGCTGTCCTGTTTGCCCTGCTGCATAAAATGTTCTTTGCACTTGTGTTCCACCAAAGGAACGGTTGCTTAGAAGTCCCCCATATTCCCGGGCAAATGGCACGCCCTGGGCCACGCACTGATCAATTATATTTCCACTAACTTCTGACAATCTATGAACATTACTTTCTCTTGATCTGTAATCGCCACCCTTTATGGTATCATAGAAAAGACGGAATACGGAGTCTCCGTCATTTTGATAATTCTTGGCTGCATTAATACCTCCTTGCGCTGCTATGGAGTGAGCGCGTCTGGGAGAATCCTGAAAACAAAATGCTTTTACTTTATAGCCAAGTTCACCAAGTGAAGCTGCCGCTGAAGCGCCGGCAAGACCGGTTCCTATAACAATAATTTCAAGTTTTCTTTTATTGGCAGGATTCACCAGCTTTACATGACCTTTATAATCTTCCCATTTTTGGTTTAATGTGCCTGGTGGAATTTTTGCGTCAAGCATAAATAATAATTCTTTGAATTTCTTTTATTAATATGGACTAACCCATTTCAGATACATGCTTACAGGCATCAATGCAAAGAGAATACAAACGATAATTGTAAATGCATATCCTAATCCCTTAAGCATTGAAAGGTATCTTTTATTATGAACACCCATGGTACGGAATGCGGTCTGAAAACCATGGAACAAATGAAAAGCAAGTGAAAGTACTCCAAGCAAGTAAAGTAAAACTATCACCGGATTCTGAAATGTCTCAAACATTTTCAGATAGAGATTATGAATAGGTCTATCATTACCATATTGCACCTCTTCCAGAGATTTTGTAATTCTTGAAGGGATCCAGAATTGAGAGACATGCATGATGAGATAAAGAAATATAAGCGTTCCTAAAATGGCCATGCTTCTGCTGTACCATGTACTGCCTCTGTTTCCAAGGCTTATCGAATACCCCTGCTTTCGTAGACTTTTATTTTTTAACTCTACAGCATAACCCTGAATGATGTGAAGTAAAAAACCTGCAAATAATACTATCTCCAGCAAGCGGGTAACAATAGTAGCACCCATAAAATGGGCTGCCTTGTTGAACATTTCTCCGTTATCATGGGGATTTGTGAATGGAGTATTCAGGTCATAAAAAATACAGGAATTAAGACCGACGTGAACAATTAAAAAACTGATTAGAAATAAACCCGTTAATGCCATAACGATCTTTCTGCCAACCGCAGATGTAAAGAAGTGGGACCATTTCATAGTATGATATATGTCTTTTATTCCAGACTAGTACTTTTCAAAATGCCTCCCGACTCGCTTAATAGTAAAGGCCAGGAATGGCAGGTTGAAAAATTTCCACGCAAAGGTAAGTCCCGATCGCCAAAAAATACAAGGAAAATGAAAAGCTCTAAAGAGGAAGCCGCTTACTTAATTCATCGTCAATCTTTCTAAACAAGTGAAAAGGTTTATAAATACGCCAGTTAAAAAGGTCCATTAATTCTATATAATAATTTAGCCTCGCTTTCTTAAAATCGTATTGAGTAGCTTCCGGCATATTCAGGCTAACAATCCATCCATTTTCTTCGCTTACTTCTTCATACCATTCCTGATAATAATCTTTATCACCGCTATGGAAATTCAAAACATTTTCACTGATCAGAATAAATTTATAGATGCCCTCCCTCATAAATTTATCCATCACTTCTCTTTTCAGCTCCATAATATCATTTTCTATGGCATCATTCCATTCACCGATCAGCTCTATCACCACATAATGCTCATCATAATCGGCCTGAAGCACTTTTAGGTAAAGCGTCTTGCTTCCAAATTCATCCCATTGCGGATGGATATAATAATTATAGACTGTTGCCGTAAATTCAAATTCAGAGTACTCCCTTTTATAAAAAGGAGAGCGCTCATCCTCTTCACTTATATAAATGTGCCTCCAGTTGTAATATGGTTCTATGTCATGCATAATAATTAGCTGATTAGCTGAT
>JBJMLT010000069.1:0-2707 GCA_045805165.1 Flavisolibacter sp. | reverse complement strand
TTTTGAACCACATAAGTCCTTTATACAATTATATCGTGAAAAAAATCTTACTATTCAAAATCTAGCTAACCTTAAGTGCAATTGGAAAAATCGAAGACTAATTTTTTTAAATATTTGTGATGGTGCTACAACAAGCTTATCAAACAGTCCAGTATCTATTGGGATTGGACACTATCTTGTTCATGGGCAACAATCTTTGCTCAGTCATCTATGGCCTATTCAACCAGGAGCAGCTATGGTCATAGCTTGCCTGATAGCAGCTTTTGTCGGACCAGATAAAACCTATATTGAGATTTATTCCCAGGCCATCCAAACTTTCCGTAAAGGGAATTCTGAAACATTAGCTTTCTTCCGTTCTTTCATTTCTAATAATGAAATAGTGGAAAGACTCGAAAATATAAGCTTCGATTTTAAAAATTTTTATTATTGGGCTTCTTTGACGTTGCTCCAATAATTTTATTCTTTTCATATTGTATTTTACAATTTATAGAAGTATCTCCTTTGGATGAATTTGCAACTACGCATTTGTTAGACAAACTTTCCTTTTAATAGTGGATAAATAGTGATTGGATGATTAAATTCTATCTTTCAGTTTTGTTTTCATAGTACTAACCAATACAGCATTTGGGAAATTACCCACAACATTAGCTTCCATCTGATCTAAAATAGCACCTAGTTTTGTGCTTTTTCTTGCTTGCTTCAATACATACTTTTGGAGTATTTTAATCAGCCAGGAAGCAAACGGAATGCCCTCAGTTTTCCCTGATTGTTTTAAAACAAATCCACTCAAGTTCATCAGATTTAGTTTATTCTTATCCTTTTCATAAGATTTCACAAAATGATTGAATGCTGAAATATTTGTTTCAAGATCTTCTAAGTCTTTTGCATTTTGGCTAATGGCTAAAATGGTTTCTCTAAATCTATTAATTTCAGCACCAGTGAAAGTTTGTGCAAATTCTATAACTGGAATTTTATCGGAAATGACGAGGAGATCCTCAACTGCAAAGTTTGCATAATCTGGTTTTTGAATGATCCAGTTTTCATTCGGAATTCCAGAGTACAGGTCAGCTATCATTCTATATATCGGTGTCAATTCATTCAAAACTGGAACAAAGGTTGCTCCCAACGCTGCAGTTAATTCCACCGATGGGGCGGCTAGTTTCGTATCTATGGATAAGTTCTGATGCGCTGGAGCATCTTCGAAGAAGATGGTATCAAGCATATCCGGTATTCCGTAAGCGCTTAGAAACCCAGAAGGAAGTTGATTGATTGCGTTCGGCATTCGAACCCAGGAATTGCCTAAACTCGAAAGCAACTTCTGGATCTTCTTACGTTCGGTGTCGCTTAGCACCTGCGAAGCTTGATCGCAGGACTGCAGAAGAATTTTCCTTTCCTCAAGCGGAAGAAAAGGAAGGTATAAGGGATTCCTTCTGCTGTTCTCTTGTAGAATAAGAGAAGTGAGTCTTCTCGCTAAATGAACATTCCTACTGTTGGTATATACTAGGCTTTCCATTAAAGGCAAATCATACAGTTCAATACTTGATGGAGCAAGTATTTGTAACTTATTTAGAGAAACGAGCTCTATTAGTTCTTCTCTCGAAATATCCAATCCTTTAAGAACAGATTCTATATTTTTTAAGGGTAGTACAATACATACCTCCTCATAAAGTGACAAATAGCTTCTTATATTGAAAGGAGTTCCTGCCCTGCAGTCAATTACACATCGAAATTTTTTAGCATTAAAATAGTTTTCGCGATCAATTCCTTCCATTTTTCCTGATAATATTTGGCCCCTATTAATAATCCATTCATCTTCATCTTCCTCCCATTTATCGGCTAGCTGTTTCCCCATTTTATGTTTTGCATACCTAGACGGAATGATATAAGAAAAGAACCCTCCAGCAGGAGCCTCTGTTTTTGTAATTGCAGCCGGATCATTAATGAAGCTGCATTTTATTGGAAATACATTCATTTGAAAGATAGCTTCAAGTTCATGTATACCTTCTTGGGTTACTTCTTCTTTAAATACAATTGTTATGGGATTTCCCAATTGAATTTCATAATCAGGGAATATGCCGGGTATTAATAAGTTTATTTCGTAAACAATATCACTGTTTGTGACTAAATAGCCTGTGCCAGGTGACTTAGCTTTGTCTACATCGGTATCAACTTTGATAGCGTTTTCTGGAAGTGCATTTACAATTTTGATGTTTGTTCCAATGATTTTTCTCATGTCAAACCAATGGTGCAAATTTTCTCCTTCCAACGACTGAGTATTGGCTGTTACAGTAGGACAATGAATTAAATAAACACCATTATCATAAAATAATCCGCAGCATTCTATGTTATACTGACCTAATAAAAAGGTTTCGTAAGACATAAATGCGAATTTGTCAAATGGGGTCATAATATTTTTTATTAATATGATCTTTCACTTTTTTTTCAACATTATGTAGAAAGAACTATGTTGCTGATACTTTTTTCTCATTGATTAAATTATGAAATTTGGTCCTTTACCCTTAAATATCATACAGAATAGCTAAAAAATGTCTGGAATATCATTAAATTATGTAGAGGTTGGACTTGCCAAAGAACAATTTCATCGTTGTTTAGGGATGCCGATAATACAAGAAGCAATTAATTCGTCCAGAGTAGAAGCATATTGGCAGCTTTCAATCAGGCTTGTCAGCATTATTTCGTCGATATT
>JBJMLT010000068.1:0-5713 GCA_045805165.1 Flavisolibacter sp. | reverse complement strand
GTGACAATCCTGCGTCCACACCCGCAGGGACATTTATGAGAAGCAGTATGGAACCTCATTGAGATATATAAAATACCTTCATCAATTTCCGCTGGTATCTTCTCCGTAAAGTTCAGCTCTAGTTGTTTCATTAAATATTTTATTGCTTTTAATGACATAGGTTGATTCAAATTCCTCTCCATCTTCCGTGTAAAAGCCTGCCATTTTTTTCCATTTGATCACAGCAAGACAGGCATTCAAGGCATTCAGTTCGGCAATCTGGATATTGTGGTCATATTGGTCTGCCATGGTTTTAAATGGCAATCTAGAAACAACATGATCCTTAGTTTCATTTGTCACAAAGGATGTTCGCACATGACCCCTTAATTGATCAGTGGTTTTTAAAATCCCGATACCGGCATCGATAAAAGGTTTATTTGAGGCAATTAGGTAGTCGACAAGCTGCTTCTTAGACTCATTTGCATCCATGCATAGAAAAACAAAATCTAATCCTTCCAGCAGGTTAGCGTTTGTACCATCCAAAAATATATCATATGCGTGCACGTATAAATGCATCTTTGAATAAGCAGATTGCAGATATTCAACTTTTTTGGGGTGTTCTCTTAAGGTTTCAATCGTGGCAGCACCCGGTGCCCGGAAAGCATTATGATTGCGAAAATAGTCACCATCAAACAAGTTTATATTCTGTACGGGAGTTTTTGAAACAAAATCTAAAACGTAAGAGCCAGTTCCACCAACTCCGACAATTCCAATTTTATAACCTCTCAGTTTTTGTGTGATGGTTTCTATTTCAGCGCGGCTTGAATTAGTGTCGGCATATGCAAAAACAGGATTCTCTTCCTGTGGCAAAAAAACTCTAAGTCCCGTTGCAGTAACTGTTTTATCATGTGCATACGCGGCAGACATTAAAAGCGTCACATATCTGGTGATCTTATCGTAATAGTCCGTATACTTCGCGTCCTTTCGATCCCTTGGTTTACTTGAAAACCTGAAATTAACCCGGATGTCTGGTGCTAAATCTTGCGTTTGATCGCCAATAATATGTGCAAAAGAATCTCCGTTTTCATCGGCAGGTCTATCTCCTATAAAATAGCTAGAATGATCTTCAAGCGGATTTACAGTTTTATCCCCAGCAAGTTCCATTGGCATAACCAGGATTCCATCCTTCTTTACCTGTTTGGCCGTACTGTAATAGGGAATATTATGGATCAGCAGATATTTATTATCCTTGATCACTAAAGTATATCCTTCTTCCCAGAGTTTATTGAGGTCGGGACTATGACCTACCAGTGTTGGTCGCATCAAATGAAGTCCCCTCTTTTACCTTTATAGAATCACCTTTATTCAAAATACCTTCTTGGTTTCCATGTGCACGCTCGTAGGTTACCTTAAAGATCACCAGTGGATCTTTTGATTCCTCAGGAAACGCGAAAGCGACAACCTCTTCAAAACTTATATCTCCTTTTTCCCATTCCATCTCAGTTCCATTGATATGAATGGTCACCGTTTTTTTATCGGGGTTGCCTTTTTGGTCATCTTGTTTTTCCATAAGTTCTTAGTTTAATTAATTCAATAAATTTATTTACTGCCAATCTGGATGATCAAATTTTGAACAATCGGGAATAGTTGATCGTAGACGACTCTTTTTCCTTTCGGAACATCCTCCTTATCCATCCCCAGGGCATAAATAAGAGACACGGGTACTTTTAAAGCCTTGCTAATCTTGTTGAGTGTACCACTTCCAGGACGTTTCCCGTTTTCAATTTGTGAGAGAGCCGCCTGGGTAATAGAGGAAGCAAGGGCCAGCTCTTCCTGGCTCAGTCCTTGTTCTTTTCTTAGTTCTTTTATCGCTCTGCCTAAATTCATATTAGAAAAAATTTGATCCGATTCCCATTAACCTGATGAGAAGTTCCACTGCACCGGTGCATTGCTTCCAGGTTTTTGCTTTCTTAATAATAATGATCGCTTGATCGATCGTTACCATTTCTTCCTCGCTAAGCGGTAGTTTTTCTTTAAGCGCGAATAGCTGCTCTAAAATTTCTTTCTTTTCCATACTGACGATGCTTTAATAATGTTACCAATGAATCTTCACCAACACTTTGAACCAAAACATTAGCAACATCAGCATCGTCATCTGATGACCTGAACATTAACTGAATCACATTCCTTATCAACTGTCGTATATCCCGAACTGATTTTCTGTAAATTTTATTTTTAATGTAACGAACCCTTGTACGCAGCGTTCGAACCTCATCAAGTGCTTTCAAAACAACATAATCATCACCGGATGGTATATAATACGATGCATATTCCCATTCCAACCTCTTGTCATATTCGTCGAGATATTTTTCCAGTTGTTTTTCTATCCGAACAAATCTGTTTTCATCCTTCTCTTCATAATTATGGATTATTCTGTTTGCAATACTGATCAATCGCTCCAGGATATCTCTTTTTTCATTTAGCCAACCGAATTCCTGCATCTCATTGTACAGCTCTGAATACAATCCGTTCGGACATACATAAGTGTCATCTTCAACAGCAAAAACTCGGAAACTTCTAAGTTTACTATCCAGCCTCGCAAGTACACGCTTATAAAAACTTCTTTTTTCTGCAATCCTGGATATTCTTTCTGCATCAACCAGCTGAATGAGTACTTCATTTAGTTCCAGATGATCCTTGTCTGAGTGTGATATGTAAATTCCGCGCTTCATTTTAATTTCAGGACAAATATACATCTTTTTAATAGAATATAACCAAAGCTATATAATTTTAGTTATTTACATTTATTTAAGGTATTAAATTGGACGTGGGCGAACACATATCCCTCCCAAATAGCTATTGTCGTGTCCGGAATATTAAAACGGCGCAACTCAACTCAGATAGCCGGATTTTTTGTACTTTTATTTTCGATTAATAGTATCAAAGTGTTCTTTAAGGAAAAGGTATTTATTCGGGCATTATACATTTTGCACTTTTGAAAAATATTGAGTTAGAATAACTTACAAAATTAAATGCGGACCCGTCCGGTCCGCGGATACTAAAGTCAATCTCGTTCAAAAGCCTGTAAAATGTTTGTTTTACGGGCTTTTCTTTTTTTAGAACGGTCCAAAAAAGATCAAAAAATGAAATCTCCAGGATAATCATTACGACATTCAGCTCAATGACTTTTCTAAATGCACTGAATTCCTTTGAAATCCCCTCTGGACCTTATGCTCTGACAATTATAAGAAGAATTACCAGATGGATCATTACCATTTTATTTTCTTATGGGATCGTAGGACATCCAATCTACTTCTAATTCATAAGGGTGCAACGGTTTTTCGATAGCCTTTGGATTGGTTTCAACTGCCCACATGTTTGTATGCCAGAAATTCATCCGGTAAAGACTGCGATGCTGAGGTATACCAAGTTGAGATCCCTGGTAATCCCACAAAATAATTTTTTCACCACTCGTTGGATGAACAATCCACCAGCGCATGCGATTGGAATCCCAGTCAAATCCATAGGTGTAAAACCGGGATGAAGCATCATACCCTTTGATGGCCGGGATTGTTTCTGGTTGATTTTGAAGACCCGTTAAAGCACTACTTTGGCCGTTATAATTTTCCTTATAAATGGTGTTATAGATTATTCCTTTGGCTAAATTTATTGTTCTGCCAATTCGTTTCAACTGGCCATTATAACCGGTCCACGTTCCTATATAGATAATAGTGGGATCGGCAAGGAGCCATTCAAAATCTATTTCGCTAAGTCCCCATTTACTATCCATATGGTAAGTAAAATAACCTACCACCGCACCCACATTCGGTTGGACATCGATTACACGAGGAACTTTGAGACGGGCAGCATAGGTACCAAAATGAGTAAAATTGTTTGTAATAATTTCGGGGCCTTTTCCTGCACCTGCATTATCATTGGGATCTATTTTAAATGAAAGCACTTTTATTCCTTGTTCTGAAGGTGAATTCACTCCCAATTTCCATTTCAAATCATCTTTGATACCTGTAGATCCATAATGAAAAAATTTAGAAGTAGTATCATTGAAGTTTTCAACGAATGGACCCGACAGGCTATCTTCCTGGGCATTGGAAAGGAAAGTGTTAAATAGAAAAGTTAATAAGGGGAGTATCCGATGCATGTTTAAGATGAATTCGTAATTTCTAAATGTATGCTATTCTTTTACATGAAAATACTATTCATATAGAAGTTTTAAATTAGCCTGCTGACGGTGTATCCGTACAATTTTCCAAATACGAAAAAAGTAAAAAAGGAACTCAGTTTGAATTACAACCAATTTAGATTTAACCATGCCTGAATTACCGGATATAGAAGTTTTTTCACGTAACCTTAAAAAGATATACGGTGGAAAGAAGCTTTCCAAAATCAAAGTTATAAATACCAAGAATATTAAGGATTCACAAAAGGAGCTGTCAAAAGCCTTAGAGGGTCAAAAGTTAAAAGATGTTTACCGATCTGGAAAAGAAATGAGATTTTTATTTGCTAATGGAGAATTACTTGGGCTTCACCTAATGCTTACTGGTGATTTAATTCCATTTGAGGATAAGAATGAAAGAAAATCTACTAAAGTGGAATTTTACTTTAATGGTGGAGAAAATCTTGCACTAACCGATCGTTTTAAGAATGCTTTTGTAAAGCTTAATCCTGAAGAAAAAGAAGGGATAGACGCTCTTGATCCCAAACTCAATTACACCTATTTAAAAAAGATATTAAATAGAAAAGCAGCTATTAAAAACGTTTTACTTGATCAGAACAAAATAAAAGGTATAGGCAATGCTTATTCAGATGAAATACTCTGGCAGAGTAAGATTTCTCCTTTTTCAAAATCCCATGCTATTCCGGATGAAAAAATCAAAGAGCTAGCAAAGAATATCAAGAAAGTTTTGAAAAATGCTACTACGAAAATTTATAAAAGTTACCCTGACTTAATTCATGGAGAAGTAAGAGATTTTTTGGATATACATACCAGGAAAAAAGACAAAAGTCCAACAGGAGCTAAAATCAAAATAGCCGATAGAGGAATGCTGAAAACTTACTACACGGATGAACAGAAACTATACTAGGAGAGCGTCCGGATAATTATTTTAGTAAAAGAACTGCTCCAGCACAATCTGTCCCTCTCTTACTTCATAAAGCATGATCTCATTGATCTGAATTCTTCCATGTCCTTTTACAGTGATATCCACTTCTCTGCCTACTGCAAAATAATTTCCTGCTACAATGGGTTCCGTTGTTGCCAGATGATGTGCCGCCTCAATTCTTTTTACCCAGTCCTCTCCTTTTTTGCGCACCTCTGACTTGCCTTCCGCATAATCAAAATAGGGAGAGTTGGATGGGTCAATGCTTTTGACGTCGTCTGCAAAAAGTTCGTCCTGGATCTCAAACCATTTCTCCTGGGCAGCCAGTTCACGGAAACGATCGGCAACTTCAGCGGTGGTCATTGTTTTGTTAGTCGTTGGTATCATGATTTATTTTTTTGAAGTGAATTGCTTGCTTTTTTATCGGGTCTGCCTTTCCCCGTTGTGATGAGAGGCAGAAGACTTTCGCGTAAGTAGTGACTCCATCCATTGGAGCAGGCTTCAAAACATTCAATGGAAGGAGCCAGTCCAAGATGCGTGAACCGCAGTTCTGTCTTGTCGCCTTTTTGCGAAATATCAAAACTGATTTTTGTACCGGTCCATTCGGATTGATCTTG
>JBJMLT010000067.1:0-2829 GCA_045805165.1 Flavisolibacter sp. | reverse complement strand
TTGGGAAAATTCACCATTATCTGTACCTCCAGATAAAGTATACCAGTAAAATCTATTACCGGGCTTAAAATTCTGAAATTGAATATTAACCCCCTGAACTGATGTTCCCTTATTCACAAGAATTATTCCCTTTTCACCTGAAGAAAAAGATGATGCGTAAGCTTGTATACCAGTGGAACCTGTAATAGTTGTATTTAATAAACGATCTCCAATATATTGATTGAAATAATACATGTAATAGAAAGAAGGCCGAGGATTCCATTTACTAACACCAGGTTCATCACCAATATTAAAAAGTCCCATATCATTACCATTATTCCATCCATTCGCAAGGTCCCATCGGCTGGTTTCACCATATTTATTTTTTAACGCCTCACCCAATAATAACACAGAATGAATACCACTTATAAATGACACTTGTTGCATGGAACCCTGAGAAGTGATATTCCATTCAGTTAAAGCAATTGGTTTTGGAGCTGCACCATAAGTTGTAAAAGATGACTTTAAATAATTCATCATTGACATTGTATTATCTGTTGCCGTGTTTAATATGACATCTGCTGTTGAGTTTTGCTGGTAAGGGGTATAATAACTATGTACAATATAAAAGTCAGTAGAGGAATTTACTTCGGACAATACACCCTGGTTCCATGATTTATCAGTATTGGTTTGCCATGATTCCGGTTGCTTTTCCAATAGCTGTGCACCAATATAAATTGTTTTACCAATTTCAGATGCTGCTTTCCTCATGGAATCTGCAAATACTTTAAAATGCTGGCCATAAAGATCGCCGGTTATTATTTCAGGCTGCCCATCCTTATTGTTTGCTGTATTTATTCTATAACTGGCTTCCCAGGTTCCATTATCTTCATTTCCCACTTCCCAATATTTAGTACGTCCATTATCATATCTTACCCAATCAGCTGCTAAATGCGCCGCAGCGCTTACCGGATTATCTGATGTGCCATATCTGGCATATGCATAATTTACTGTTATGATCCCCTGAGTACCCAATTGCTGTAATAATGAATAATAATTATCCAGAGTCATTGTCCAGTTAGCGGTATTTTTCCCATACCAATAACCAGCAGGAGAACTGACACCATTTGCATCGATTAATGAATCGGGAGCATCTGAAGGATATTTACCAGGATCGGCGTTCCAAAAATAAACATCGCTTAAGCTGCCACCAGGAAATCGAATAATCCCAGGATGTAAATCTTTTAAATGACCCATTAATACATTCTCTGTTACTATTGGAGTCATCCAGATATTGGCATTTTGCCCGAATACAGTTTGAGGTATTTTAGTTATAATGTTTGATGCATCAATACTTACAAAAGAAGTAATATTACCTGCATTCATTGTAGTATCTGTAAAGTTGGGAATAGTGAAGGATCTTGGTGTCCAGTCATTAAGGAAGAATCCGATGGTTGGTGTAACATCAGGATCTACAGGCTGTTTAAATGTAGTATCATTATTGCCTGTATTGCTGGTAGAGTTATATGATTTCTTATTACAGGAAACGTAAATAAGGCTAAAAATAAATGTAATTATAGTTAATCTGCTTTTCATGTTTCTAAAGGGTAATTATATTTTGAATTCCAAATTATTTAACCTGCAATTTAATTTCCGCATATTGTGAAGCTCCCAATTCCATACTTCTTTTTGAAGGTAAAGAACCGCCAATTCGAATCCATACTTCGTCGGAAGGTTGGACCATTTGACCGTTATCATTAATTACTGATAAGCTCTCTGGTGTAAGAGAAAAATGAACGATCCGGGAAGCACCCGGAGCCAAACTAATTCGTTTAAATCCTTTTAATGAATAAAGAGGAGCATCTGTACCAGAACCTTCATGAGTAATATAAAGCTGAACCACTTCATCACTTTTAAAATTGCCAGTATTGGTAACTGTTACTTCAGCTTCAACCGGTTCATTTTTTGAAATGCTGCTTTTTGACAATTTCAGGTTTTTATAAGAGAACGTAGTGTAACTTAAACCAAAGCCGAATGGATAGAGAGGTACTGCACTCATGTAACGGTAAGTCCTTCCTTTCATTGTATAATCTTCATAAGGCGGCAATTGATCTAAAGATCTGGGAAAAGTAATAGGGAGTCTGCCAGAAGGAGAAACCTTTCCGAAAATTATATTAGCTAAAGCATTTCCTCCTTCTTCTCCAGGATACCAAACCAATAGAACAGCATCCGCGATTTCCTGAACTTCTGTAAGATTCATCGGACTTCCTCCTGTAATTACTGCAATGACAGGATTTTTATTATTATTCTTTAGCTTTCGCAGGAAATCAATTTGATTTTTAGGAAGATTATAATCAAGCCGGTCGCCGGCTGAAGATGAAGCTATAGATTCTCCCTCTTCTCCTTCCAGCAATCCAGAAATGCCCAAGACTGCAATAGTTGCATTCGCTTCTTTAGCTTCTCCGGTGGTCCAATCAATAGGATTTACATTATTCCTATCTAATAAGATCCCCTTACGATAGGTGATCTGGCTTCCTGGTTCAACTTGTCCTGCCAAGCCTTCGAGGATCGTTACCATTTTACTACTTACACCATAATAATTACCTATTAGCACATCTATATTGGATGCGTTAGGACCTGTTACAAAATACTTTTTCAAATTGTTCTTTAACGGCAGCACTCCATTATTTTTCAATAGAACAATTGATTTTTCTGCTACTGTCCTTGCTAATTTTCTATTAGCATCACTATTTATTACAGAAACCGGAATATGATTATAGGGATTGGCGGATGATGGATCGAATAATCATAATTTAAAACGGCTGCGCAAAATGTAAGCCAATGAATTAT
>JBJMLT010000066.1:0-11753 GCA_045805165.1 Flavisolibacter sp. | reverse complement strand
TCTAATTATGCACAGAGATAAATAGATATGCCATATTTAGTGGTTAGCATTTTAATGTTAAAGGATAAGTGGGAAATGGAGGTTTATAGGGTTATAGTTGGAGAATTAATGAATGTGTAATAGCGGATAGTTAAATAATGAACGCTTTTAATCGGGAGTGTGAACGCTTTTAATATGTGGTGTGGGGGAATTGGGAGAAAGCTGCTAGATATTAGCTGCTAGCTGCAAGATCGTTAATGGTGAATGGTCAATGGTGAATGCTTTAATTCGGTATGTTTTACTGGTTTTGGAATTCCTTGTTAATCTGCAACCTTTTAACTTGTTAACTTGTCAACTAAAACGACAGCAAATATAAAAAACAGCTTCGATCTAAAGGACTTCAAACTTCAAACATCAAACATCAAACTTCAAACCTGAACCTGAAACTTCAAATTTCAAATTATTATATCTTGCACGTTTATGATCAGGTGGAGGGTCGTTTTTTTTATTTTCCTGCTATTTACGGTTGAATTTTCTCATGCACAACAATATGCATTACCACCTTCTCCGGTATATAACTCTGACCGATTAAAAAAAGTGATCATTTCAGAGGCTGCCCTTGGGGTGGTAGCTTCTGTCGGACTCTATTTACTCTGGTATAAAAAATTCCCAAGAAGCCGGTTCCATTTTTTTAATGATAATAGGGAATGGATGCAGGTAGATAAAGTAGGGCATATGACCACTGCTTATACCATTGCAGTTATACAAAATGATCTGATGAGAGCTTGTGGCGTAAAACCGGGAACCTCCATAGCTATAGGATCTTTAACAGCGCTTGGTTATATGTCTATAATAGAGATCATGGATGGATTTTCTACCCATTGGGGATTTTCTAAAGGAGACATGTTGGCTAATATTCTCGGAACGGGTTTATTTGCAGCACAGCAGCAATGGTGGAAAGACCAACGTATTTCATTAAAGTTTTCCTATCATGCCAGTCCTTTTGCAAAATATAACCCCGGAGAATTGGGCAATAACTGGAAATCACGGTTGCTAAAAGATTATAACGGCCAGGCTTACTGGCTTTCTTTTAATATTAAATCCTTCCTCTCTCAAAAAAGTAGTTTTCCAAATTGGGCAAATGTAGCCTTTGGTTATGGAGCTGAAGGAATGACCGGGGCGAATGACAATCCAACAACGGTGAATGGAAATTCAATCCCCTCTTTCAAAAGATACCGACAGTTTTATATTGCACCTGATGCAGATCTCTTCCGGATTCAATCTTCCAATTTTTATAATGATGCAGCCTATATAATGAGACTGTTAAAAATTCCCTCACCAGCTTTGGAGTTTAATACCTTGAATAAATGGAAGTTCCATCCATTCTATTATTAAGATCATTCTGAATAATTTATGAATTGTTAAATATGGGCTTTTCATGCAGGGTGCTACTATTTCATTGACTGGCATTTGAAAAATATTGCTTTTATCTTTGCACCGCATGAAGAAATTGCTGGCGATCATATTGCTCATTTCTCATATCAACTTTGCCATGTTCATTGCCCAGGTAGATGAAGTGGATGCTTTTGATAAAACGGGCCAGCAAAGTGAAGACGTCAATAGCCTCGTTCAATATCTAGCTCAAATTTGCCACATAAAGCATAAGCCTTTGAAAGATTCGGATGATGATAATGCCAG
Organism: Flavisolibacter sp.; assembly: GCA_045805165.1. GTDB lineage: Bacteria > Bacteroidota > Bacteroidia > Chitinophagales > Chitinophagaceae > Flavisolibacter. The sequence goes on along the minus strand of JBJMLT010000066.1, from coordinate 10,076 downwards.
GTTTTTTCATATTGAAAAACTGGATTATTCCATTTCCGGATTGCAATTTGAATTAATACCAAAGCCAGAATTATCTGAGAAAATTATTTATCCTCCGTTGCTTCAAAATAAACCTTCATCTATATACCTGGATATTTCATCTCCCCCTCCCCGAATTGTTTAATAAGGATCTTACAAGGTATAAGTAATTGTAGGTCGACCGGATAATGATGATCCGGACTGATTGTACATTATTCCATTCACTTGATGTTAACATGAATTAGCTATGATCTACGATCCACGGCTGATATTTTTGCACGCGATATAAAGAATTCAATACTCGTGAAAAGTTTTTTCTATAAGCATTTCCATTTGGTGTGCCTGGCTGTTCTTCTTTCTTTTTATAGTGCCAATGCTCAGAATATAATAAAGAAGGACACAGTTAGCCTCACCGTATTTCAGGCAGAGCAACTGTTCCTGCAAAATAATCTTTCCCTCATTGCCCAAAAGTTCAATATTAATGCTCAAAAAGCATTTGAGCTGCAGGCAAAATTATATCCCAATCCATATTTGGATCTGTCGCAAAGTGCATATAATCCTCAAACAAAAAAATGGTTTGAAGTCGGAGAAGGAGGTGAACAGGCGGCCCAGCTATCTCAGCTTATTATACTGGCCCATAAATTAAACAAGCAGGTAAAAATTGCCCAGACCAATACACTTCTTGCAGAATATTCATTTTACGATCTTATAAGAACATTGAAGTTTACTCTTCGCAATGATTTCTATACTATTTATTACCTGCAGCAGTCGGTGAATGTATATGGAGAGGAAATAAGATCTCTGCAAAAAATCAGTGGCGCATTTGAACAGCAAAGAGACAAGGGTTATATAGCCAGGTCTGAAGTTGTTCGAATAAAAGCTCAGTTGTACAGCCTGGAAAGTGAATTGAATGACCTGAAAAATCAAATCAATGATAAGGAAAGTGAATTAAGATTGCTATTACAATCTGCACCTGGTGTTTATATTATTCCGATAGTAGATACTGTACAATTGATTAATCAGGTTCCTTCATCATTTGCTATGCAATCCTTACTCGATTCTGCGTATCAGAACCGGACGGATTTGATGATAGCTAAAGGGAATAAAACGCTTAGTGAACAGAATTATGTCTATCAGAAATCTCTTGCTGTACCAGATCTTACTATAGGAACAAATTTCGACAAAGCAGGGAGCTATGTTCCAAATGCAAATGCAATTTCCTTAGGAATAGCTATTCCCTTATTCAACAGAAATCAGGGAAACATCAAAGCTTACAGGAATATTATAGACTATAATGACATTCAACTGCAAAGCACTCAGAAATCAATTGAAGAACAGGTTTACAGAGGATGGGAAAGAGCAATGGATGCAGATAAATTGTATCAGTCTATGGATAGAACATTTACTGGTGAATTCTCTCAGTTGGCTAAAGCCGTATTTGAAAATTATCAGAAGAGGAATATCGGCCTCCTAGACTTTCTGAATTTTTATGATTCATATAAGCAGTATATCGTTCAGATGAACACTATTTTATTGAACCGTGTTATTGCATTGGAGAATATAAATTTTGTTACGGGTACTAATTTCTTTAATAAGTAAATAAGACACAATGAAAGTGTTTTTAAATAATATATTAACAGGTGCTTCAGCAATTATTATTTTATGCATAATGGGGTGCGGAGGTGTTGGTGAACCTCAAACTGAGGCCAAACAATCTTATATATTACCAGATTCCATTGCAAAAATGATGGAGATAGATTCTGCTGTCGTCAGTCCATTAGTGAAATCAATAAATCTTACCGGTAAAGTAGGTTTTAATGAAGATCATGTAGTTAAAGTATTTCCATTGGTGAGTGGGATATCGCAGGATGTAAAAGTAGCATTAGGAGATTATGTTCAGGCAGGACAGGCCTTAGCCGTAATAAGAAGCTCTGAAATGGCCGGATACAGTACAGACCTTATAACTGCAGAAACAAATGCAACAGTTGCCAAGAAAAGCCTGGAGGCTGCTGAAGACATGTATAAAAGCGGTTTGCTCTCTTTAAAAGATTATATGTCAGCGCAGGCAACTTATGAACAGGCAAAGGCAAGTCTCTTAAAGTCAAAAAGAATATTAAATCTCAATGGTGGTGGTATAACAGGCACAACTACCATAAAATCGCCTATCAGTGGGTTTGTTGTTGAAAAGCTCCTGAATAATAATATGGCAATCAGGCCGGATAACACAAATAACTTATTTACTATTTCAGACCTGCGTACTATATGGGTTACAGCCAATGTATATGAATCGAATATTCCTTTTGTAAAGACAGGTGACAGCGTAGAAGTTACTACCATTTCCTATCCTGATAAAGTGTTTTATGGTAAAGTAGATAAAATTATGAATGTTCTCGACCCTACCAGTAAAGTAATGAAAGTACGAATAGTACTATCGAATCCGGATTATTTGCTTAAGCCTGAAATGTATGCCAATGTAACCGTTCTCTCTAAAGCAGAAGGCAGTTCTAAAATGCTTTGTGTGCCAAGCAGGTCATTAATATTTGATAATAGCCAGTACTACGTACTTGTTTATAAAAGCAATTCAGATATTTCCATAAGGCCTGTTGTTACCGGAAATACAGCCGGAGATAAAACATATATAAAGGATGGCTTGCGGCCGGGAGAAAAAGTAATAGCAACCAATGCTCTATTGATCTATCAACAACTCAATAGCTAATCGGCTAAAAAGAGAAGTAATACTATGGACAAATTCTTAAGAAGGTTACTAGCATTTTCATTAAAAAATAAATATTTCATTTTTTTCTGTACCGCTTTACTTATCATATTTGGAATAATGACATTCAGGGATATGCCTATTGAGGCATTTCCAGATGTAACCAATACAGAAATAACAATCATTACACAATGGCCCGGCAGAAGTGCAGAAGAAGTTGAGAAATTTGTAACCATCCCTATAGAGATTGCCATGAACCCGGTTCAGAAGAAACTGAGCCTGCGATCCACAAGCATATTCGGGTTATCCATGGTGAAGCTGATCTTCGATGATGGCGTTGAAGATATTTATGCCAGGTTACAGGTAAATAATCTTTTGCCCAATGCCAATCTTCCGGAAAACATAATTCCGCAGGTTCAACCACCTACAGGACCCACAGGTGAAATTTTCAGGTATACTCTTGAAAGCAAAATAAGAGATCCAAGAGAACTTAAAACTATCCAGGACTGGACAGTAGACAGAGAATTGCGTGCAGTTTCGGGAGTGGCGGATATTGTAAGCTTTGGTGGAATGGTAAAAGCTTATGAGATACAGGTAAATCCGCAAAAGCTGAATGATTTTAATATTACTGCTCTTGATGTTTATTCCGCAATAGGTAAAAGCAATATTAATATTGGCGGAGATATAATTGAAAAGAATTCGCAGGCTTATGTAGTAAGAGGTATTGGATTATTAAACGACATCAATGAGATCAGGAATATTATTGTACAGAATATAAATGGCACGCCGATACTGGTTAAAGATGTAGCTGATGTTGTTATTTCTAATCTGCCAAGATTAGGAAAAGTAGGAAGAACTAATGCTATTGATACTCTTGCCCACCGCATGATTACAAATAATCCGGATGCAGTTGAAGGAATTGTACTGATGCGAAAGGGGGAGAATCCTGACAAAGTAATTAAGAGCCTCAAAGAAAGAATTGTAAAACTGAATAATAAGATCCTACCTGCGGATACTAAAATTGTCCCTTTTTACGACCGGGAAGATCTTATTCATTATGCAACACATACAGTTCTACATAACCTTATAGAAGGAATTCTATTCGTAACTCTGGTAGTCTCCTTATTCATGTTCAACTGGCGAACAACACTTATAGTCTCTATCATTATACCTCTATCATTATTATTCTCATTTATTTGCCTGCGGCTAATGGGTATGTCTGCAAACCTCTTATCTCTTGGCGCTATTGATTTTGGAATTATAATAGATGGTGCAGTGGTTATGGTTGAAGGCTTATTTGTGGCGCTGGACAAACGGGCACATGAACTTGGAATGGAACGGTTCAATAAAGTAACCAAGCTCGGAATGATCAAACGAAATGGTGCAGAAACAGGCAAGGCGATATTTTTTGCAAAGCTTATTATTATCACTGCCCTTATGCCCATTTTTGCATTCCAAAAAGTAGAAGGCAAAATGTTCTCACCGCTTGCCTACACTTTGGGATTTGCATTATTAGGCGCCTTGCTTTTTACGCTTACGCTGGTTCCCGTTTTAGTTAGTCTTTTATTAAGAAAGAATGTTAAAGAGAAAAATAATCCATTCGTTCATTTTCTTACAAGCAAAGTATTAAGCTCATTCCATTATGTATTCAGGCATAAGAGATTGGCACTGGCTATTTCTACTATTGTAATGGTGATCGGACTTTACTCATTCAAATTTTTAGGATCTGAATTTCTTCCTGAATTAAATGAAGGTTCATTATGGGTGAGAGCCACACTTCCTTACAGCATATCTCTTGATAAATCTGTTCAAATAGGAGATAGCTTAAGAAAAGCGATGCTTGCTTTCCCGGAAATAAAAAGAGTTTTATCACAAACCGGCAGACCGGATGATGGGACCGATGTTACAGGATTTTATAATTGCGAGTTTGATGTTTCCCTCTATCCTAAAGAGGATTGGAAAAGCCATTTAACTCCGGAAGAACTTGTAGACAGCATGCAGAAAAAGCTTTCTTTTATTCCAGGTGCAGAATTAAATTTTTCCCAACCTATTATGGATAATGTGGAAGAAGCTGTATCTGGTGTAAAAGGCTCTATTTGCGTAAAGATCTATGGAGATTCTTTAAACTACATGGAATCGAATTGCTATAAGGTCTATAGTATTTTAAAGACAGTAAAAGGAATAGAAGATCTTGGTGTAATTAAAAACATAGGGCAACCTGAGTTGCGAATAGACCTAGATCAGAATAAAATGGCATTGTATGGAGTAACAACAGCAGATGCTAATGCGGTAATAGGAATGGCAATTGGAGGAAAAGCTGCTTCACAATTATACGAAGGCATACGAAAGTTTGATATACGAATTCGCTTTCCTGAAGAGTTTAGAAGATCTGTAGATGACATCGGTAATTTACTGGTTCCTACCTTAAGAGGAACACAGGTACCAATTCATGAAATCGCAACTATACAAATGCTAACAGGTCCTTGCCTTATTTTCCGGGATGATAATGAACGCTATTCAGCGGTAAAGTTTTCTGTCAGAGGAAGAGATATGGGAAGTGCCATAGCAGAAGCTCAGACCAAAGTTAATAAGGCTATTGAATTAAAGAAAGGATATACTATGGTATGGCAGGGTGATTTTGAAAATCAGCAAAGAGCTTCAAGACGATTAACACAGGTAGTTCCAATAAGCCTGCTAGCCATTTTCATTTTATTATTTATCATGTTCGGAAATCTTAAAGATGCGGGACTTGTATTTTTAAATGTACCCTTCGCTGTAGTAGGAGGAATATTTGCATTACTGATAACAGGTACAAACTTCAGCATTTCTGCAGGAATAGGATTCATAGCTTTATTCGGTATATGTATATTGGAAGGAGTATTATTAATTTCAGCATTCAAGCAAAACCTGGAAAGGATCAAAGGACAAACCAATTCTCTTTATTCGGCAATTAAAATTGGCGTTACAGTACTTGCAAGGCCTGTAATGATGACCGCACTAATGGCCATGATAGGATTATTGCCGGCAGCCATTTCAACAGGAATTGGCTCTGAAAGCTCGAGGCCATTGGCTCGCGTAGTTATAGGCGGATTAATATGCGCTACAATATTTTCACTAATCATATTTCCGCTGCTATTTTCCTGGGCATACAGGAATTTTGACAGGAAGCATAGTGGAGAGATTGAGAGAAAGCTGACCAGATAATTAGCAGATTAGCTAATTAGCTGATGAATAGCATGGAGAAGACAGTACCTTTTCCTTCGAGGGATTGAACCTGAAGGGTTCCTTTATGGAGCATGACAATTTGCTTGCAAAGGCTAAGACCAATTCCGCTTCCACTTTTCTTAGTGCTGAAAAAAGGAATAAAGATCTTATCCAGCAATTCCTCTGGCATTCCTGTACCGTTGTCTGCCACTTTAATAACTACTTTTTTTACAGCTGTAGCTTCTGCAGATAATATAATTCGCGGATGCTGCTGATCCTTTACGGCTTCAATAGCATTAACAATAAGATTGATCAATACCTGTTCTATAAGGCTTGGATCTGCTTCAAAAGCAAGGTCAGTCTCCCTTAAAATTATTTCAAGTTCTATATTCTTTTGCTCTAAAGTTGGCTGCATCAATTGATGAAGATTGGCGAACAGTTCTCTTACATATAGCTTTTTAAGATTCAGCTTGGTTATCTTATTCAGATTACGATAGGTCTCTGCAAATTTCAACAGACCTTCACTTCTCCTTTTGATCGTTTCTATTCCTATTTCAAGATCTTCTACCGCTACATTATTTCCATTCAATTCTGTAATAGACCGTTGCAGGCGGTTCTTTAAAGTATCTGCCAATGATGAAATAGGAGCAATAGAGTTCATGATCTCATGGGTCATTACACTAAGAAGCTTTTGCCAGGCCTTCGACTCTGTTTCATCCAGCGCTTCATTTACATTCTGAAAAGCAATGAGCTTATATTTTTTACCTTCTGTCTGAAAAGCAGTAGCTGACAGAAGCACCTTAAAAAACGAACGTTCCAAATGAGCAGTGGCTACTTTACTTTCACCTGGCATCAAGCTCTCTACCTGATCAAATAATGATTTGTCCCGTCTCGATAATGATTGAATTGTTTTTAAATAAGGTAATTGCAACATCTTCTTTAAAGATTCATTCATCCATACCACTTCTCCGCTTTCAACTTCATAGGAAAGTATTCCTGTATCTACCAATTCAAGTATTTTCTGAAGATATTGATATTGTGTTTCTTTTTCCTTACTGATTACTTTAAACGTAGTGTTGATCTCATTAAAACCTTTTCTTAAAGGTTGAATATCGGCAGAAGCATGCTTTACATCAAAATACCTTGAAAAATCGCGATAGTGGACTGCTTCCACGAACTGACTTAATTCTTCATGCGTCTTTTTTTGAAACCGTATGAATTCAACGATCTGATATAAAAGTAATGGAGCAATAAGGGCAAGGTATAAATGCCATTGCTTTACAAGGAAAAAAGAGGCAGCAGTCAAAGTAATAAACAATAGCAATACCCTGAGTAAGATGCGCCATTGGAAATTCTTAAATATCATATTTACTTAATCGTCTGTATAAAGCGGTCCGGGTTATTCCTAATTCTTTTGCGGCCTTTGAGATATTGCCATTGTGTTTTTCTATAACACGTAAAATAGTATTCTTTTCAACGGTACTCAAATTAGTTTGTACCAATTCAGCCGTTTCCATTGGAACTGTCTCAATTGGAGAGAAAATTATATCTTTTGAAGTCAGAACCCTGTTTTCAGCCATTATTACCGCTCTTTCGACTGTGTATTGCAGCTCGCGTACATTACCAGGATAATGATAGCTTAAAAGCTTTTCCTGGGCAGAACGGTCGAATTCCAATTCGGGTTTCAGATACTTATTACTATATGACTTACAAAAATGCTTTGCCAATAAAATAATATCGGTTCCTCTTTTTCGTAATGGAGGTACCACTATCTCCACAGTATTGATCCTATAGATCAGGTCTTTACGAAACCTGTTCTCATTCGCGAGTTCCGATAATGGAATATTGGTAGCGCAAACCAGTCTTATATCTATAGGTATCGCTTCATTTGAACCTAAACGGGAAATTTGCCTGTTTTGCAAAACGCTTAGAAGCTTTGCCTGCTGGTGCAGCGAGATATTGCCAATTTCGTCCAGAAATAAAGTACCTGTATTGGCGGCTTCAAATCTTCCCATACGGTCCTCCCGTGCATCCGTAAATGCCCCTCTCTTATGTCCGAATAATTCACTTTCAAAAAGAGATTCTGTAAGCGCGCCAACATCTACTTTAATAAAAGGCTTTGTATTGCGTAAAGAAAAATGATGGATGGCTTTTGCAATTAATTCTTTACCTGTTCCATTTTCACCCAAGATCAAAATATTAGCATCGGTTGGGGCTATCTTCTGTATTTTATAAAAGATATCCTGCATTACATCCGATTCACCTCTTAATTCGGTCTCAAAAATGGAAGAGGAAACAATGGGAAGATGAGTGCCTTTATTTTCTTTTCTTTTTACAGCTTCTTTTACTGTTGTGATCAGCTTCTCATTATGCCAGGGCTTAACTACAAAATCAAAAGCTCCTTCTTTTAATGATCGTATGGCTAAATCTATATCTCCGTAGGCGGTGATCATTATCACAGAAGCTTCTGACCGGAATTCCCTGATCTTTTTAAGCCAGAAGATGCCTTCATTACCTGTATTTATTGAACTATTAAAGTTCATATCAAGAAGAATAACATCAAATTCCTGTCTGGAAAGAATAGATCGAATATTTTCAGGATTTTTTTCTGTAACGATCTCTTTCACTTCGGGCTTTAATAAAAGGCGGACAGCAGTGAGAACATCTACATCATCATCAATAACAAGAACGGTGGCTGTTTTTAATGACATAATTTATAATGAGTTATACAGAACGAATCTACAACTATGCCATCAATGCAAGCATTTGAAAATGAAGTGGAAGCTTTAAATAGCTATTAAAAGGTGTATCAAAACCGAACAGTTTTTGTACGTTAACGAACACCTTCGTAGAAAAGACTTTTTGTAACTTATTGATAACCACAATCGTCAAATATTGGCACTAGATTTCATTATTTAGGTCAAGTTTCTATGTGATTGATATCGTCCCGTCTAATGGGCGGGATGATTTCTAACTAATTAAAAAACAGACTGTGGATAGAAAAATTGAAAAGAAAAGGTGGACTAAAAAACGTATCCTGACCATAGCCGGAATTACCGGGTTGGTTTTATTAATTGTTGGTAGCATTTATTTTACATCTGGCAAATCAAAACTGAATGTTGAGGCTGAACGTATTACAATCAGTGAAGTGAAGAATGGAACCTTTCAGGATATTATTCCTGTTAACGGAGTAGTGCTGCCAATTACTACCATTTATCTTGATGCGGTAGAAGGTGGTCGGGTTGAAGAAAAGTTGGTTGATGATGGTGCCATGGTGAAAAAAGACCAGCCAATAATCCGGTTGTCGAATACTGATCTGGAATTAAGTCTGGTGAATCAGCAAACATCAGTTTACAACCTTATCACACAAATGCAGATTGCCAGAAATGCTGCGCAGCAAAATACAACCACCAAGCTGAATCAGATGACTGATGTAGATAATGCTTTTGTGGAAGCTGAGAGAACATATAAGCTTGACAAGTATTTGTATGAACAGAAGGCAATAGGATACCAGGAATTTAAACAGGCCGAGAATACTTATAAATATGAGCTTGAGAAAAAGAAATTGACTGAACAGATACTGAAGCAAGATTCCCTTTCTAATTCACAACAGGTATCCCAGGCACAACAATCTGCCCAAGGCTCTCAAACTGCCCTGAATGTAATGCGTAAAAAAGTAGGTGACCTTATCGTCAGAGCACCAATAGATGGTCAGCTCACCTCACTGGATGCAGAAATTGGACAGAATAAGAACAAAGGAGAAAGACTTGGTCAAATTGATGTATTAAGTGGCTATAAGGTTCGCGTTGATATTGATGAACATTATATATCCAGGGTATTTATAGGATTAACCGGAGAAACAACGATCGCCGGCAATAATTATAAATTAAAGATCTATAAGGTTTATACGCAAGTGAATAATGGACGCTTCCAGGTAGACATGCAGTTTTTGGATAAAGTACCAGAAGGAATCAGAAGAGGGCAAACATTACAAATTCGCCTGGCATTGAGTGCTGATTCTCAGGCTTTGCTTTTAGCTAAGGGTGGTTTCTATCAGCAAACCGGAGGAAACTGGGTATTTAAATTAAGTGAGGATGGTAAAACCGCTTACAAAGTTGATGTGCAGTTAGGAAGACAAAAT
>JBJMLT010000065.1:0-10942 GCA_045805165.1 Flavisolibacter sp. | reverse complement strand
GGTACGGCTTATAAAAGGACAGTGATCTGGAAGAAAATGCCGCAGTTTATAAAGAATTGGAATGTTACCGAAATACATAACTGGACAGGCTATGTAGCGTTGGTGCTTATTTTAGTTCACCCATTGTTATTGTTATTTGATCCTTCAAGTAAATTCAGGCTTATTCATATTCTTGTACCATTTAATGCTCCACAACAGGCCTGGTTCATGGCATTGGGCGTATTATCTCTTTACTTCTTACTTATTGTTATCATCACTACTCAAAAATCCATAAAGAACAGGCTTGGATTCAGGACTTGGAAAAATCTGCACCTTGTTTCTTATTTAACCGTATTGTTTGTGTGTGTGCATGGCATTTTTATGGATCCTGAATTAAAGAACAGGCTTCCGGACTATTTCGATGGAGAAAAAGTGCTCTGTGAGATATGCTTTTTACTATTGATCTTTTTTACAATAATCAGAGTACGATACCATTATCAAAAAGGCACAATTATAAAAACTGATAGCGCACAGTTATAGAGAGATTACCTTCCATATTAGATTCAATCAATAAAAAGAGCTTCACAATTTAATTGTGAAGCTCTTTTTAAATTAGATAAATATTTTAATTACTTCTTCTTCCAAAGAAGCGTAACAGCATTAAAAACAGGTTGATGAAATCAAGGTACAGGGAAAGTGCGCCTACAATTGCTACTTTTTTACCTGCTTCTTCATCTTCATTGGCAACAACATACATGTTCTTTAGCTTTTGAGTATCGTATGCAATCAATCCTGTAAAAATGAATACGCCGAGGTAAGCAGTGATCCAATAAACCGCAGTGCTGTTCATGAAGATGTTTACAATAGTAGCAAGCACCAATCCGATCAAAAGCATCATAAGAAGGTTACCAAATTTGGTTAAATCCTTTCCTGTAAAATATCCATATGCACTCATAACTGCGAAAAGGCCGGCAGTTATAAAAAAGGTAATGGCTACTGAAGATGCCGTATAGATCAAAAATATGCCGGAAAGAGTAAGACCATTTAAAGCAGAATACAAAATAAAAATGGTCATGGCCACTGTTGCTGATAATCTTGCCACAAATGCGACCAGCGAACCAACCATTAGTAATTCAGCTATCAGAAGACCATAAAAAATAGCTCTGTTGCCAAATACAAATTGTAAAACAGCTTGTGAGTTGATTGCATACATAGATACCAGGCCCGTAATAGCTAAGGCTCCGGCCATTAAACTATATACTTTAGTGATGAACTTTTTCTGTTCAAGGGCTATTTGCTCGGGGGAAACTAGAATGTCATTATTCATAATTCTGGTGGATTATTTTATAAAAGTAAAATGTAAAATTTAAAATGTAAAACCGTTCCATATATTCCCAGACAGAAATAAGTTAAAACTCCTGTATTACATTATAAAGCGTATCCCTTTCAACAGGCTTTCTATTAACCTGTTTTATAAGGGCTACAATTTCTTCTGTGCTCATGGCAGGCTTTTGTTCTTCAGCCCCTGCCATCGAATAGATCTTCGTTGTATCGTCAATAGTTCCATCAATATCATCTACTCCGAATGCTAATGACAATTGCGCATTTTTTCTTCCCAGCATAGGCCAGTAAGCTTTAAGATGGGGGAAATTGTCTAGATAGAGTCTTGCAACCGCATATACTTTCAGATCTTCAACTATTCCTGTTTCAGGAATATGATTCATATCATTATCCTTATTCCTGAATTTTAATGGAATGAATGTATTGAATCCTCTGGTTTTATCCTGCAACGTTCTTAGCCTGTCCATATGATCTATCCTGTGACTATAGTTTTCTATATGTCCGAATAACATAGTTGCATTACTGTGCATGCCGGCCTTGTGTATTTCTTCATGAATTTTCAGCCATCCTTCCGCGCCTACTTTATCTGCACAGATCTGGCTGCGCACTTCATCATGAAATATTTCTGCGCCACCACCTGGAATGGAATCAAGTCCCGCTTCCTTCAAAACATTCACACCTTCTGCAATCGAAAGCTTTGCTTTACGGAACATGTAATCCAGCTCCACCGCTGTAAATGCTTTTATGTGAAGATCAGGACGATGCTGCTTGATTGACTTCAACAGATCAGCGAAAAAATAAAGATCCATTTTAGGATGAACTCCACCAACAATATGCACTTCAGTTTCAGGTCTATTGTCGTATTTCTTTACAATGTTCATCATGTCGTCATGACTTAATTCCCAGCCTTCTTCACGTTTAGCGTATAATCGAGAATAGGAGCAGAAATGACAGGAGAAAACGCAAACATTTGTAGGTTCTATATGAAAGTTGCGATTAAAATACGTATTGTCACCATGAAGTCTTTCTCTTACAAAATTGGCCAAAGTGCCTAAAAAAGGAAGGTCGCCTTCTTCAAATAAAGTAATGCCTTCTTCTTTTGAAATACGCTGATCATTATAAATCTTATTAGCAATGATTTGCAACCTGGGATTAGTTATTTTAAACGGAACTTTTTGTTCTGCTGAGGTCATGTTGCAAAGGTCAAGTTAAAAGTTAAAAGTCAAAAGTTAAAATCGTGAATCGTCAATCGTCAATTTCCGTGAATCGGATATCGGGAATCGCTGTCATATTATTTATGGATCTCTGATAGCTGATGGCCGATGATTATTTCTTCACTACTTTCTGAGTTAAATTCTTTTTGGAGTCATTATAGCCGAGGTTAACAAAGTAGACTCCGGAGGATTGGTTGGAGAGGTCAATGTTTATAAATTTATCGGCATTACCTGAAAACTGGCGAGACCACATCAATTGTCCTGTTGAATTAAACACATTTATATATTTCAAATCAACCGGTTGCTGATAGTGCCAAACAGTGAAGCGTGACTGGAAAACTGTAGGTAGTATTAAATAACCCTGCGATTTCAGTCGTGCCGGAAGCACTTCTGTATTCAGATCTATATCGTCTAAAAATATATTATTCTCATAATTACCGCTGAAACGGAATGTAACCTGGAAAAGAGGTTCAGATGTGCTCAGCCATTGGCCCAGGTTTAGCGAATCACGACGCCATTGAAAGGAATTAGGAAAGAAATCACCTGTTACTGCAGCAGGCGGATGAAAAGCTGTTTGCAGTTCAGCGCCCCATTTTTTATAAATAGGTATAAATGTATTGCCGCAATCTTTTGAGATCAATATGGTTAATGTATCTAAAGGGACCTGCACTGATGACGGATCACTGTACATTGCGTTTGCAACGCTAAACTTTAAGAATATCGAATCTATATTCTGGTAAGAAAAATCAGGCATCACAAGATCATCAAATCTGTCATTGGTAGGATTATTAAAATCATTAAACCAAGCCGAACCGGCTGCCTTAGCCCCCATAGTTGAATTCCATTCCCATGTCATATCATTATCCGGATTTCTGATATTCCAATTTTTCGGAGGAAAAATATTGGATGTTGTAAAATTCTCCGAGAAAGAAGTGAGAGGCAAAACCGGTACAATTTTAAAAGTTGTTATGGATGTATCATTATATACATTCTGATCTGCATTACCTGAAGGTTGTGACGTAAAGATCTTTAAGGTATTTATGCCCTTTACACCAGATACTGAAGGAAGTGTAAGCGTAGTTTCAGTTCCATAAGCCAGATTTACAGAATAGGTTTCAGTAACAGCAGTTCCATTATTGATCACTGTTGATACATTTACTGTTGTAAGCATAAAGGAACCTTGATTTCTTACAACCACTTTCGGACTAAAATCATTGGAACAAACTGAAGAACCTGTAATGGGCGAAGCAATTGTTCTCATTCGTGCATCGTAGGTATAAATGAATGGCGGACGGAATGCTTTTGAATTTAGTAAAGGACTTCTATCCGGAGAAGTTGTAAGAGCGGTTTGCATACGATCCACCTGACCCCTGGTGAACATTACCAGATCCACGTCATCGGTATAATCCATATAATTCTGATACATGATGCCCGGCGCCGATGGAGAACATCCATCTGTTACGACAGTGCCAGTACCTGATAGATCAGGATCACCAAATGTGTGATCGCCCTGGTTAGGCGTATCGTCCTGACCTGTCGGCGCATCCGGAAAGTCTATACCCGTACAGTCACCACCATCATCACCCCATGTATGTCTTAAATTAAAAAAATGCCCCAGCTCGTGAGAAACTGTCCGTCCCTGTGCATATTGTGGATATAAATAAGCACCAGCAGTTCCAAATCCGCGATAGTCGCAAACTACTCCATGTAAATTCAACGGACGCGGATCGCCGGGAAAAACTGAAATGCCCAGGAGTCCGGTGATGCCAAAATCTATGACCCAGATATTAATGTATTGTCCGGGATCCCAGGCATCCAATCCTCCTTTTGCATATGATTTGGCATCATCAAAATTGGTATGGTCGAAAGTTATATTATTAGATCTTCTATCAATGCCAGTTGTGGGAAATCCATTCGGATCTGTTTGCGCCAGCATAAATACAGTACCCATTTTTCCAAATAAAGGCTTAAACGATGCAGGGATCCTTGCGCTGTCTGCATTGTTTGCATTATAATCTTTATTCAATACATCGATCTGCGATTGAATAGCAGCATCTGTTACTTCAGATTGGATTGTGGCATTTCCTACTATATGAACAGCAATAGTGAGTGTGTCTGCGACTCCCGCTGTTTTTAATACGTTTAATTGCTGAAGCGGCGAAATCCTCTTTTGATTAGCTTCAAATTTTGTCTTGAAACCCGGGATTTCACTGAATAAGCGGTTGTAATATTCAACCGTATAGCATCTCTGAATTTTTCCCCGTGGAGAAGGTGCAATGGTAGTTTTTAAATTTGGTGCTCCAGTAGTTTCATTTATCTGGGCGAATACAGGTGTTTCGAAGCAGAGTAAATAAAGGGTTATTATAAAAATTACGCACTTATTCAAAGCAATTAAATTTTGGCAGATCAGTAGAATTGGATCATTTGTAACAATTACAATGTTAGTTCTTTCCTTGCATTTTTTATATGAAAATCATGTAAAAATCCTGTAAAGAACAATTTTTGACTACCTGTTCTTGTGCTTCCCTTATTTTTACTTTTACCGGATTGATATCAATGATGATTAAGACCAGTAATTTCTTTTAAGGATCAATTAAAATGAATTTTAATGAATATTAAGTTAAGGCTGATCATTTTAAACTTTCTTGAATTTTTCGTTTGGGGCTCATGGCTTATTTCTATTGGAGTTTATTTAGGGGGCACGTTACATTTTACCGGAATCGAAATTGGAAAAGTATTTTTAACGCTCGGTATTGCCTCTTGTATTATGCCTGCAGTAATGGGTATTATTGCTGACAAATGGATGAACGCAGAAAAGGTACTTGGCATTTGTCATATTATTGGTGCCGGCTGTTTATTTCTTGCTTCGAAGGTTTCCGATCCAAATACATTTTTCTGGGTAATGCTTCTGAATTCCATGTTTTACATGCCTACGATCGCTTTAAACAATACGGTTTCCTATATAGTACTCGAGAGTAATGGATATGATATTATTAAAGATTTTCCTCCCATTCGAGTATGGGGAACAATTGGATTTATTGTTGCCATGTGGGTAGTAGATTTTTTTGGATGGAAGGCCAGCAATATGCAGTTGGTATTTAGCTCCGTGTCTGCATTAGTCCTGGGAATTTATGCCTTTACAATGCCGTCTTGTCCACCAGTAAAAGCAAACCGGCAAAGATCATTAGTTACACTTTTAGGCCTTGATGCTTTTGTTCTATTCAGGCAACGGAAGATGTTTATCTTTTTTCTGTTCTCAATGTTCTTAGGTGCTGCACTTCAAATTACTAATGCATTCGGTGGTTTATTTCTTGAAAGCTTTGGCGCTATTTATCCTGATTCGTTTGGAGTTAAGCACCCGATCTTATTGCTTTCTATTTCCCAGATATCTGAAACACTTTTTATTCTTACCATTCCATTTTTTCTACGACGTTTTGGAATAAAGAATGTGATGTTAATGAGTTTCTTTGCATGGGTGTTCAGGTTTGGACTGTTTGGAATAGGAAATCCGGGCACGGGATTGCCATTATTGGTTCTTTCTATGATCGTTTATGGAATGGCTTTCGACTTTTTTAATATTTCGGGTTCCCTGTTTGTAGAAAAAGAAGTGCCTTCTACCATTCGTGCCAGCGCTCAGGGTTTATTTATGTTGATGACTAATGGAATCGGTTCCATGATAGGAGGCTATGGCAGTGGGTGGGTTGTAGATCAACATACTAAAACAGATGCGATAACTCATGTGATCATTTCACGCGACTGGCCTTCAATATGGTTTACTTTTGCCGGTTATGCCCTTGTGCTGGGAGTAATTTTTGCGGTTGTATTTAGATATAAGCACGTAAGAAATTGAAGATTTGCAAGGTTTTACCGCAGAGAACTGGAGAAGCAGAGATTTTTACGCAGAGGAGGAATTGAATTTCTTTTAATTACTTTCTTCTGTCTTCAGTCAACGAAAAACAACCTATATCAAAGTTCCCTTCTGTTATCTGTCAACTCTCAACTTTTTTCTTCGATCAAGGACAAATAGAAAAGCCTCCATCAGGAGGCTTGAATAATGAATTATTAATTAAATATGCGCTTCGATCTTTTTAACGAAGTTACCCTTCGGCTGGGCGCCAACTAATTTATCTACTACCTGGCCATTTTTAATGAATAAAATAGCAGGAATGCTGGTAATTCCATAGTTCATGCTCACTTGAGGATTCTCATCGACATTGACCTTTCCTACATTCACTTTACCATTATATTCTTTCGATAATTCGTCAATAACAGGCCCAATTGCACGGCAAGGACCGCACCATTCCGCCCAGAAGTCTACCACAGTTAATTTATCAGAACTTAATACTTCTGTTTGGAAATTCGAATCTGTAAATGCTTGTGCCATAATTTATAGTTTATAATGTCAATTTATATTAATGAGGGAGCAAATTTAACTCCAACCGGCTTAATAAAGAAGGGTTGGCAGTTCTTAAGTCAAAAGTTAAAAGTTAAAAGTTAAAAAAAGTATAAGGACAATGTCATTAAGTCATTGATCTACCTGCTTATGCAGTAGTTACCAGTACATCTATTTCGGGTTTGTTTTCAAGATAAAGGATCAGATCGTTATTGAGCTCAATGCCTTTATCCAATGCAACCAGGTTCGCCCTCAGGTTCTCTTTTGGTTCCGATATGATAATCCTGAATCCTGATTTGCCAGGATTGGCATTTAAATTCTTTTCAAGAAATTCAATTGTTTCCGTTTGCACATTCCTTGCATCCAGCTCCAGCTGTATCTGTTTTGTCAATTGCTTTTTTATATTTTCTGCCAGGGCTACAGTACTGATCTTAAATTCATATTCCGATTTATTAAATCGCTGCCTGAATGAACCGGTAATAAAAACAGCCTGACCATTTAATAAATAGGCATTGTATTTTATATAATCATCCCCAAATAATACGATCTCGGTCTTACCTGTATAATCTTCTATAACAAAGGATCCGAATTTATTCCCCTGCCTGGATATCCTGTGATTGGCTGTTGAAACCAGACAAAGCAATTTATAGGTTTTGCTGTTAGCTAATAAAGTGGCAGATTCTTTAATATCATTAAAATCCTGTATGGTGGTTATTCCATAATGCCTGATCTCAAACTTGTAATGATCTAAAGGATGACCGCTCAGGTAAATACCTGTCACTTCTTTTTCTCTGTCCAGTTGTTCAGTCAGGGACCACGGCGGACAATTAGCAATGTTTGGATTTTTTATATCCAGTACTGCCGGCAAATCTCCAAACAGAGTGTTCGTACTGTTAACAGTTTGCGATTGTACTATATTCCCAAAACGGATCATTTTTTCAAGTCCGGTCTGCATTTCTCCTTCCGGAATACTGAAATACTGCGCTCTGTGAAATTGATTAAAGCAATCGAAGGCCCCTGCAGAGATGAGGCTCTCCAAAGTCTTTTTATTTACTGATCTCTGGTTGACACGCTTAACAAAATTAAATGGATCTGTAAATTTTCCATTTTGCTTCCGTTCTAAAATTATATTCTCAATAGCTGCTTCCCCTACGCCTTTTAATCCTCCAAGACCAAACCGGATCTCTCCTGTTTCATTTACCGCAAATCCTTTTAGTGATTCATTGATATCCGGACCCAGCACCTTTATTCCCATTCTTTTGCATTCCTCCATAAAAAAAGTAAGCTTCTCAATAGCGTTGGCGTGGTTCAAAACGGCGGCCATGTATTCAGCGGAATAATGCGCCTTCAGATAGGCGGTCTGGTAAGCTACATAAGCATAGCAGGTAGAATGAGATTTATTAAACGCGTACTGGGCAAATGCCTCCCAATCCGTCCATATCTTTTCAAGCTTATCTTTTGGATGTCCCAATGCGGAGGCTCCATCAATGAACCTGCTCTTCATTTTATCCAGGGTCTTTCTGTCCTTTTTACCCATTGCCTTTCTAAGCACATCAGCATCTCCTTTACTAAATCCAGCCAGTTTCTGGGCCAGGAGCATTACCTGCTCCTGATATACTGTAATGCCATATGTTTCTTTTAAATATTCCTCCATTTCAGGAATATCATAGCTCACTTCTTCTCTTCCATGCTTTCGATCTACATACTGAGGGATGTAAGCCATCGGCCCCGGACGGTACAAAGCATTCATGGCAATGAGGTCGGCAAACTGGTCGGGCTTTAATTCCTTCAGATATTTTTGCATGCCCGGACTTTCAAACTGAAAGGTTGCTATTGTATCTCCGCGCTGATATAATTCATAAGTTTCCGGATCATCAAGAGGAATATTGTCAATATCAATTTTTACTCCGTGATTATCTTCAATGATCAGCAAAGCATCTTTTATGATGGAAAGAGTTTTCAAACCCAGAAAGTCCATTTTGATTACTCCGGAATCCTCAATAATGCTTCCTTCAATCTGAGTAATGAACAGGTCTGTTTCCTTAGATGTAAATACAGGTATTAATTCTGATAGATCTTTTGGTGCAATAATGATCCCTGCCGCATGGATACCGGTATTTCTTACTGATCCTTCCAGTCGCTCAGCGATATGCAAAACTTCGGAAGGCATACCTTTCCCCTGATAGATATCTCTTAGCTTTTTAATATTTTCAATATCATCACTTCCATATTCATCTTCCAGGGCCTTTTCACCTTCTTTAATGGTTATCGGGGCATGTAATACTCTGTAGAGCTTTGTCCCGGGACGGTCAGGTACCAATTTCGCCAGCGCATTTGATTCAGAAAGAGGAAGGTCCATTACCCTGGCCACATCCTTAATGCTCATTTTAGCGGCCATAGTTCCATAAGTAACGATTTGCGCCACCTGATTCTTACCGTATTTCTGAACCACATAATCAATTACTTTGTCCCTTCCAACATCATCAAAATCAGTATCAATATCTGGCATTGATTTTCTGTCAGGATTAAGGAACCGCTCAAACAGTAAATTATATTTAAGAGGATCAATATTCGTAATACCAATGCAATAGGCTACTACACTTCCAGCTGCTGATCCGCGGCCTGGTCCTACAAAAACACCTAACTCACGCCCAGCTTTAATAAAATCACTTACAATCAGAAAATAGCCGGCAAATCCCATAGTCTTTATAGTAAACAGCTCAAAATCGATCCGTTCACGTTTGTCTTCAGATAACTCGCTATAGCGATTTTTTGCACCTTCATATGTAAGGTGCCTGAGAAATTCCCATTGATTCAGGTTAGCATCTTCATGTACCTGGAATTCTTTTGGAATCGGGAAGGCTGGTAAAAGAATATCCCTTTTAAGATTTAACAACTGAACTTTATCAACGATCTCATTTGTATTGTCAATAGCTTCAGGAAGATCCTGAAATGTTTGTACCATTTGATTTGTCTTCTTAAAGAAAAATTGATCATTAGGAAAGGCAAATCGTTTATCCTTTATTGAAACATCATCATCTGAAAATTCTCTAAGGGCAGGAGTGGTAACCTTTTCGCCTGTATTGATGCACAGCAAAATATCGTGCGCATTAAAATCTTCCTGATCCACATAATGTGAATCATTCGATGCGATGATCTTTACATTGTGCCTGCGGGCGAATTGTATCAATACATTATTCACTCTGTCCTGCTCCGCCATTCCATGCCTTTGGAACTCTACATAATAATCCTCCCCAAAAAGGTCAAGCCACCATTTGAATTCTTTCTCCGCTTCTGCTTCAGATTTTTTCAATATGGCCTGGGGAACCATGGCTCCAAGACAACAGGTAGTGGCAATCAATCCTTCATGATATTTTAGGATCAGTTCCTTGTCTATTCTTGGATATTTGCTGTATAATCCTTCAGTATAACCTAATGAAGAAAGCTTGATAAGATTCTTATAGCCAACTTCATTTTTAGCAAGGAGTATCTGGTGGAACCTGGGATCTTTTTCCTCTTTGCTGAAGGTTTTCCGGTGCCTGTCCAGCGTTAGATAGAATTCACATCCCACTATAGGCTTAACCTTTGGCTTTCCTTTTTCATCGGTATGCTTGTAGGCCTGGGAAACGAAATCAAAAACTCCAAACATATTGCCATGGTCGCTTATCGCCAGGGCAGGCATGCCATCTTCAACGGCCTTTTTATATAAGGATGGAATGGATGCAGCTCCATCTAACAGGGAATATTGAGTATGAACGTGTAAATGAGAAAACTTCATGGCTATAACTGTCTAAAAACAAACGGTTTGCAGGAAAAATAAGCAGCGAAATAAAGATCAATTAATTGATTCTTAATGCTTAAGCCTGCAAGTTACAATGTAAGTTGGCAATAAAATTCAACCCGGGCCGTTATCACTATTCCACATTTGTGGGAAAGTTTTATTATTTTCGTTAACTGTCCAATCCACCAAAAAAAGCCACATGGGTAAACACATCCTCTTTCCGGCCACCATTGT
>JBJMLT010000064.1:0-7071 GCA_045805165.1 Flavisolibacter sp. | reverse complement strand
GTAACTGTTGTATCACCCTTTTCAATCAGCGTTCCCGTTAAAAGTTTCCATGTGCCTTTTATTGCATTTGAAAGTGATGAATTCTTATCCTGATTTAATGTGTTGCAGGAAATTATCAATATGCCTATAGTAATTGATAATAGCTTACTGAAATTTGACATAAAAATCTCCGTTAGTTATGCTAATCTTTTGATTATGGATGTCTCCGCCGAGGAAATAATCTCCACTAAATGTACCTTTTATTGCTGTCTTATCCATAGAAGTGATATTTAGTTTGAAATGCTGCGCAATAGGTATATTGTAACTGGCTGCATCGGCCGCTACGGACTGTCCGGCTTCTGATTCATTTGAATTAATAGCATACGTAGTAAGAAGAGTATAATTAGTAGCTGAATCATTGTATTGTCCACTGGTAATGGATCCCCCACCAGAATAATTATTAAGATAAACTCCCAAATAACTATCATACGAAGTTGGAGAATTGGCACCAAGTATTGTGAGCTCAATATCGTTTCCAGATGTATCCAAATGAGCTAAAATGTACCCAGAGTAGGATGTATTAACTCCATCTTTAGCAAAGGTGAAATGATAATCAGGTGTATGATTTTCTTTTTTGCAGGAAAATAATGAAACAATAACAATGATAGTTAGCAGTTTCTTCATGGCATATTAATTTTTACCAATATCAACTAAAAATGTTGGAAATACAATTAAATACGAATTTTTGTTATTATAATCCTTCTATAACATCCCTGTATCCTCTTCCAATAGGAATTGATACTCCATTAACTTCAACAGTATCAGAAGTGTAAGATTCAATTTTAGGAATTGAAATTATAAATGAACGGTGTATGCGCTTGAAATTATTTGCAGGCAGTAATTCTTCAATTTCATGCGTGCTCATTTTAGTTATATACTCTTTTTTCATAGTAACGATCCTGATATACTCACGCTGACTTTCAATATATACTATATCCGAGAATAATATTTTTACCTTTTTTTTCTGAACATTTAAAAACAGGTAATCCTTTGCATCCGGATTTCCAACTGAGGGATTTCGTTCAGCATCTATCGTTTTAACCTTATTGACAGCTATTAAAAATCGTTCAAACTCAAAAGGCTTTAACAAATAATCCGTAACATTTAAATTGAATCCTTCTACAGCATATTGATGGTACGCAGTTGTTACAATTACGGCTGGCGGGTTGGTGAGCGTTTTTAAAAAAGTCATGCCCTTTAACTTTGGCAGATGAATATCCAAAAAAATCAGGTCCACTTCATTATTTCTCAAATATTCCGATGCAAGTATAGCGTCTTTAAATGTTCCCTGTAAAATTAGAAAAGGCACCTGCAAAATATAGTCTGATAATACTTTAACTGCCAGAGGCTCATCTTCTATAATTATGCATTTGAGCTTAGACATGACTTCCGAGATTGATCTTTAAGGTAGCAATAAATTCCATTTTTCCGGGTTGCAGAGAGAGATCATACTCTTTATAGAGCAACTCCAATTGGCGCCTGAGATTAGAAATGCCTATATTTTCTTTGACTGCCTGATCGGGCAAGCTTTCTGTGGAGTTTTTTATTGTAAGAGTTAATATTCTTTTATTAACAGACAAATGAATATCGACAAAAGGGTTACTTCTGGTTTCGGAAACACCATGCTTGAATGCATTCTCTACCAATGGGATCAATAATAAAGGTGGAATTGCCTGCTTCAAATCTTCAATGTTATAATTAAAATTTACACGTAGCGATTCATCGTAACGCAATTTCTCCAAAGAAATATAATCATTGATTATTTTCAGTTCCTGTTCTATAGCTATAAATGATCCACTGGTTTCATATAACATGAAGCGTAATATTTTGGAGAGACGCAGAATAGATTCGGGAGCCAGATCAGATTTATCTCTTGACAAAGAATAAATATTATTTAAGGTATTAAACAGAAAATGTGGATTGGTCTGTGACCTGAGATAGCTTAATTCAGCCACTTGCTTTTGTATAAGGAGCTGCTGAGCTGCCTGAACTAATTTTATATGATCGTAAATATGGCTGGTGACCCCAAAAAAGCAAATTGAACTAACGCTATAAGCAAATGAATTTTCAACCGCTTTTCCAGTGTTTGTATAGGTAATAAGCGGAGTATAGATATGCAGGCCTATACCTATTAAACGCCACAAATATGCTCCAAAAGAGTAGAGCATCATAATAACCCAAAGGAGTAAAATGCCAATTAGTATATTATATACCACCCATTTTCTTTTTCGTCTTATAAAGGGAAGTGCATATTCAAATAATACAAAATTTAAAAAGGTAACATAAAGGACTCTCCATATATTATTAAATGCCCTTGGAACAAATGTATCGGTATTGCTTATTAAATCGCTAATAAGCCATAGCATTAAAAAAGAAAAGCTAATCCACAGGTATAGTATGATCCTTTTTTTATAAATAGAATTTTTCATCTTATAAAGGATAAATATCGTCAAATCTTTCTCTAATCATTTTCATATCTATAGAATGGGCTTTTAAGTAAACAGGCAACAGTTCAATGTCAATTAATAAAATGGATTGACCCCTTTTTTTATAAACCACCTATAGTTACATTTTATATTAAATCATTGTGTATTAAATAATGCAGTCTGTTTACCATAACCTGTTGTTTATTGACGGCTACTATTAGCATTAGTCCTAATTGGATATTCTTGTATTAAATACTCACTATATGAAAAAGAGCTTACCCATCTTCATATTTATGTGCTTAGTAACCATACATCTAAAAGCGCAGGTTGAACCATTTGCCGGTAAATGGAAAACCTGGTTTATTTCATCTGGCAAAGCGTATCGGTTATCAGCACCTTCATCTTACAAGGAAGAAATTCCAGAAGTTCTATCTATTCAGCATTCGATGGATCCGGCTCAAATGCAACAAATTATGTATTGGAATGCCGGAGCTCCCAATTATAGATGGCAGGATATGATGTCTAATCTGTATACAAAAGATACAAGTAATAATGGCGTTTTCATACTCGCAAACATGTTACTGGAGGTTGCCATTTATGATGCAATCATAGCTGCATGGGACTCGAAATATGAGTACAATCGTCCCAGACCTTTTGTAGCAGACAAGCGAATAAAATGCCTGGTTCCAAATCCCGGCAATCCTTCTTATCCGTGCGAGTATTCTGTAGCTGCCGGTGTTGGTGCAACAATTATCAGCCACTTTTTCCCATCGCTTGCGGATTCTGTAAACAAGATGGCAAACCAGGTTATGGCATCCAGAATTGCTGCAGGAGTAGCTTTTCCAAGTGATGTTCATGCGGGTTTTGAATTAGGTAAAAGAATAGCTGAAAAAGAGATCGATCAAACTAAGAATTATGTACCCAGTTTGGTATGGGATCAAAAAATGCCCAATAAACCAGGACTTTGGAGAGGGAAATTCGCCATGTTTCCTCTGGCTTATAAGAACAAAACCGTTGTACTTGATAGCGCGAGCCAATTCCGTCCAGGGCCACCTCCTGACTTTGCAAAAGACATGGCAGAATTGAAAAACTTTAAGCAAACGTTCCGTTCTATGTCCAACGCATTTTTTTGGGCAAGCCAACCATTTTGGGACGATGAATTGAACAGGAAAATCTTTGAAAATAATATTCATCTTAATCCTCCCAAAGCAGCGAGACTATATGCCATAACAGCAATAGGCCTATACGATGGATTTATAGCATGCTTTGATGCGAAATACGCTTATTGGGGAATACGTCCGAATCAGTATGATACTACATTTCATCCCGCTTTACTTGTTACACCTCCTTTTCCAGGATATCCATCAGGACATGCGGCGATCTGCGGGTTAATGAGTGAACTCTATTCCTATTATTTCCCATCTGAAAAAGCTTACTTCAAAAAGAAAGCGATAGAAGGAGCAGAATCACGATTTCAGGCGGGCATTCATTTCCGTACAGATAATGATGCAGGATTAGAATTAGGCAGAAAAGTTGGAGATGCTATTATTGAAAAGGTGAAGAATGATGATTAGCTGATTAGCTGATGATTAAATATTCTATTAGCCAAAATTTAATTTAAAAGTTATGAATTGCAATATATTTTTCAAGGGGATAGCAAGATCCGTTGTTTTACTGGTCTTAATTGCTGGATTGACAAGCTATAATCTAATATCAAGTACGCATCTGATAAAAAATGCCCGACCGAAGATTGAAAAGGGAATAAAACTGATAAAGGATGAAACGCTTATATCAGTAAATAATAAAAACATTAAAATGAAAACCAGAGGCAAGACAGGATTTGATTTATTTCTTTTAATCTATTGTTTATGATTTAATGTGTGTTGCAGTATATTTCTTATCAAATACAATTTAACCCACTTTCTGTTTACACCAGATCTATTTAAACTATAGATAAATATCGAAAAGTTTTTGCAACAGCCATTTACCAAACAAAGTCGTTTTTTTAGCAAAAACAACTGTTTATTCGACAACAACTATAAACTATTTTTTCTAATAGGTATTCTTATATAAAATACTCACTTAATTTAAAAGAATTTACCAGAACCGGATAAATAATTCATTTATTATTACCTCATCCAGACCGGTTTGTCTACAAAAGAATACAAATCAATACTGATTTATAGGCGACAAAACCACGAAGAGAACCTATATGACGGAAATCAAGAGTATCATGATCTTAATCAGGTTTTTAATTGATGATCTTCATTTTACACAACTATGACAGGCAATAGCTTGCAGTAATTAATTCCAAAACATCAAAGTTTATTTTATGAGAAGTATAAACAAAACCCATTCTCTTATCGTCATCTTGCTGATAAGCAGCCTGGGATATATAATCTCCTGCACACATACTAATACAATAATTGAATCAACCGGTTCTAAAATTACCCGAGGGACAGAAATATTATTAGCAGGTAATATGACGCCAGGTAATACAAATGAGTGGAAACTTGACAAGGCGCACTCAAATGTATTGTGGTCAACTAATTATGTTGGAGCTGCCGGATTACTTACAGGAAGGTTCAACCAGTTTGGAATGGGAAATGTTACTGATGATCTGGCAACGAATTATGTTACAACAGGACAACCGGTAAAAGACACTGCATGGGCTTTTTATGAAAGCGACCCTTCTAAAAGCCATTTTAACGGATATGTACAGATCAATACATCAAATACAGGCGAACCTGGCAGAGATGGAGGTTGTAATATATCAGCAATGGGGACTGTACCAATTGTTGCAGGCACACAGAATCTTACATCTACGAATTTGGCTAAGATACAAACTACAAAAATTGAATTTGATCCTTCAAGCAATGGTTACATAGTTACGATGAACCTGACCTATAAGGGATTATTAGCAACTCCACTAACTGAATCAGTTGTTGGCAAGCTAAGTTATATACCAAGGGCTAAGGTTCAATTTGGTACATCAGCCGGATATGAGGTTTTTGGTTTTCAGTTAAAATTTCAGTTCAATTGCCGTGATTATGGAATTACCAGTACAAGCATTGGAAACAAGATAGAAATTGAATGCAATATGAATTTCAATAATAAATAATTAATATTTAAACGTAGTATATGAAACGTGTTTATATATACATCAGTAGCATAATATTTTTTATTGCTGTTGGAGTGGGGCTAACAGGATGTTATAAAGATATTATAAGTCCGGAATCTGATCCTGATGGACCACCTCAGGCCGTAAGCTTCAAACAAGATCTTGCTCCATTGTTCCAGGCTAATTGCACTACTTCCGGTTGTCATAGTGCCGGGGCTCATAAACCAACTATGACATCTGATATTTCTTATACTTCAATAGTTAATGGGGGCTTTGTTAATACTATTGTTCCTAAAGCAAGCAAGCTTTATATCATGATCAATAGCGAAATGTCTGAATACATTCCTTCACCAAAGGATAAATCAAAAGTGTATGACTGGATACGTAATGGTGCACCAAATAATTAATGACCTCAAAACTAACAAAATGAAATTTCAAATATTCAATAAAGTCATTACCAGGATTAGCATATTATTCCTTATGTGGGCTACCGGAATAAATGGCTTTACGCAAAATACGGAGGGCAGTATATCGCCCGAGAAAGCTAAACCGGTAAAAGTTAAACCGGTAAAAAATACTTTTGAAAGTGTATGGATCATAGATAACCAAACAGTAATGGTACCTGTTAAAAAAACATTTGAAATGGATATCATGCATCGTTTTGGAACTGTAGAAAAAGGGTATGAAGATTTCTGGGGTTTCTTTGCTCCATCCAATATCAGGTTAGGTGTAAGTTATTCACCAATTAATAAATTATATCTGGGTATTGGAATTGCAAAAAGTAATATGTTATGGGATGCAAGTGCTAAATACTCCATAATCTCCCAAACAAGGGGAGTTTATCCTTTAAGTATTACCTATTATGGGAACATTGCATATGATACAAGAAAAGATGCGGATGGAAGTATATTTAAATACAATACAGATAGGTTTCTTTTTTTTCACCAATTGATCATTGCCAGAAAAATCTCATCAAAACTTTCTTTACAAATTGCTCCCAGTGTTTCCCACCAGAATTCAGTTTACGGATACTATAAACAAGTGGACAGTGCCAATAAAACAGTGGCCGGAGTAATGGACCATGATCATATAGCCATTGCATTTGCGGGACGTTATAAATTAACAAATGTTACTTCAATCCTGGTAAATATTGATCAGCCCATAACAAAACATGTAACAAACAATCCGAATCCTAATATTTCATTTGGATTTGAATTCAGTACAGGAAGCCATGCTTTCCAACTTTTTCTGGGTAATTATTCACTGTTAAGCCCACAAAGGAATAATTTATATAATCATAATAATTACCGCGATTCAAAGTTCCTGATAGGCTTTAATATTACCAGATTATGGAATTATTAAAGGCGCTTCGATCTGTTAAAAGAGCTCTGACTACTATTCAGGGCTCTTTACATTAAGCAAATAATTCAAAAACGAACATGCTGGAAAATAATATTGCTGGTTTTATAATATTTACAATCGGAG
>JBJMLT010000063.1:0-6182 GCA_045805165.1 Flavisolibacter sp. | reverse complement strand
ATCATTTTGTTATAGCCACTCATATATTTATTAATGAAAACCTTGAAGCAACTTTTGGCTATAACCATTTACAAAGAATGGAATTAAATATGGGAAGCTCAGGAAATGGATTAAATGGATTTTCGACTGGCATAAGAATTAAATTTCAGAAGATACAGATACTTTATGCCCGCTCTAATTATCAGAGAAATATTTCTTTCAATCATTTTGGGATAACACTTCAGTTAAACAAAATATTCTCATATGGAGAATTATAAAAACGTTTTTGTTTAATCTGACAGATAGCTTTTAAATTCAGTATAGTCAGGTTTCATTTTTACACTTTCTTTTTTCTTTTCTAATAGTCCTTTAACTGATTCCGGCATGGAAACAGGCTTATTCAATATTTTTTCTACTGTATCATAGAATTTTACCGGATGAGCGGTCTCAATCAATATTCCTTTTTCAGTTATATGGCTATTAATATATTTTTCAATAGCCGCATAAGCTACAGCTCCATGAGGGTCTAGCTGATAATTAAATTCATTATAAACTTTTCTAATTGTGTTTGTAGTTTGTTCATCAGAAATAGTATAACTGGTTAAATGGGTCTTAAGATCTGAGAATTGGTGCCTGAATATCTCGAGTATTCTGATAAAGTTGCTGGGGTTCCCTACATCCATTGCATTCGATATAGTGGGCACTGCCTTCCTGGGCTCGTATTTTTGCGTATTCAGATAATTGCTGATGACATCGTTTTCATTGCACGCTGCAATAAAATGCTTTACGGGTAATCCGGATGCATTGGCTAAAATACCAGCGCATATATTTCCAAAGTTTCCACTTGGAACACAAAAGACGGGAGGATTTTCTTTTTCTTTCCATTGCTTCCATGCAAAGAAATAATAGAATTGCTGCGGAAGCCATCGGGCCACATTTATAGAATTGGCAGATGTCAGGAATTTTAAAGAGCTCAATTCTTTATCTGCAAAAGCCTGCTTAACTAAATTCTGGCAGTCATCAAATGTTCCATCAATTTCAATGGCCTTTATATTGCTACCTAAAGTGGTCAATTGCAATTCCTGTATGCTGCTGACTTTTCCTGATGGGTAAAGTATCACTACTTCAACTCCCTGAACATTATAAAATCCATTCGCAACAGCACCGCCTGTATCCCCGGAGGTTGCCACAAGCACCGTTATTTTCTGATCACTGCCTTTTACAAAATAACGTAAGCATCTGCTCATAAATCGGGCTCCTACATCTTTAAATGCAAGCGTAGGTCCATGAAAAAGCTCTAAAGAATAAATGTGCTCATTTAACCGGATTAAAGGGAATGGAAAATTGATAGTTTCTTTTACAATTAACCTTAATTCATTTTCTGGTATAGTATCGCTTACATAAGGCTTAATAACTTCATAAGCAATATCTTCATTTGAATAGGATTCAATATTTTCTATTAATTCTTTTTTTATTGATGGTATTCGGGAAGGGAAATAAAGTCCTTTATCGGGCGCCTGGCCCCTTATTGTAGCTTCTTTGAAACTTGCAATTTCTGAAGGATTGTTTGTACTGTAATAATGCATGATATTAGTATAATGGTACAACTGCTTAGTCAATAACCTGTACTCCTTTAGTATTAATTTTTGTAACGTACGTATGATAGCTTAATCCTATTTCATTATAAATAGAACGCATGATCCCTTCAACCTCAATAGCCGTTTCTCTTTCTTTGCACAGCATGAAAATAGAAGGACCAGACCCTGAAATGCCGCCACCTAAGGCTCCGGCGTCTTTGCTCATCTTTTTCACTTTGTCAAATCCGGGGATCAATATGCTTCGCACAGGTTCTATAATAACATCTTCCAGTGATCTCCCTATAAGCGAATGATCGTTTTGTAAAAAGCCTGCAACTAAACCCGCAATATTTCCCCATTGTCTTATAGCATCTTTTAATAGAACTTCTTTTCTTAGGATCTGCCTTGCATCAGCTGTTTTAACTTCTATTTGCGGATGTACAAGAGCAACATACAGATCAGGAGAGGATATTGGAACAATATCCAAAGGAAATATTGATCGGATCAATGTAACTCCTCCATAAATACAAGGTGCAATATTATCAGCATGCTTAACACCGGAGGCTACTTTTTCTCCAAACAATGCAAACCGAACAAGGTCTTGATTAGAAAATTTGTTTTCGAGCAGATAATTTGCAGCTACAACTACTCCTGCCGCACTTGCAGCGCTGGAGCCAATGCCACTGCCTGGCTTAATTTGTTTATGGATAGTTACTTCAAATCCTGTCTCTTTGGGTAATTCCTTAAGCATTTCCAGTAATGGCGCGCCTGCTGTATTATTTTCCGGCTCCAATGGAAGTTCATATCCATCAGCACTATGGATGATCACTTTTTTTTCATTCAATAAAGCAACTTCCATAATATCATATGGTTCTTCAAGACATAAGCCCAGGATATCGAATCCACAAACAAGGTTGGCAACTGTAGCCGGTGCTTTGACTTTGATCTTTTTCATTCTGTCTGATCTGATTTATGCGCTCACTGTTCTTATTATGTCTGCGAATACTCCCGAGGCAGTAACTTCTGCCCCCGCTCCGGCACCTTTTATTACCATTGGTTGGTTTACATATCTATCGGTATAAAATAATACTATATTATCCTTTCCATATAAATGAAAGAAATCATGATCCGGTGCAATATGTTTTAGTCCAACAGATGCTTTGCCATTATTGTAGTCAGCAACAACTTTAAGCTTCATCCCTTTTTGAGCAGCATCATTGTAAAGCTTTTTAAAATGATCTTCCTGCCTTTTCATTTCATTATAAAAGTCGTCTATGCTTCCCGTCATACAGGATGGTGGCATAAAAGGATGATTAGTTATTTCATCCATTTCAATTTTAATCCCTGCTTCCCGTATCAATATCATTATTTTTCTCATTACATCAGTTCCGCTTAGATCGAGCCGGGGATCAGGCTCTGTATACCCTTCATCCTGTGCTTGCCTTACAACTTCTGCAAATGTTCTTTCACCATTATAATTGTTAAACACAAAGTTCAGTGTTCCACTTAAAACTGCTTCTATTCTATTAATGGCATCACCACTTCTTAAAAGGTCGTTCAAAGTTCCAATAATCGGAAGGCTGGCACCTACATTGGTCTCAAACAAAAAAGAAGCATTGTAGTCTCTCGATTGATCTTTAAGCTTTTTGTAATACGAATAAGGTGAAGAACAGGCGATCTTATTACAAGCCACTACAGAAATGCTTTTCGGAAATAGATTCTCATAACATTTAGCAACGCTTTCATTTGCAGTTATATCAACAAATACTGCATTCCGTAAATTGCTGTTGGTTATAATTTGAACGTATTTCTCAAGATCCATTTTTTCTCCATCATATTCCAATCTCTCTTTCCATTCTTTAATATTGATACCCTGATCATTGAAAAGCATTTTACGGCTATTAGCCAATCCGGCAACTCTTATTTGCAAACGTAAATGGTTCTGAAGGTACTCTTGTTGTCTGGCAATTTGATCCAGTAATTTGCCTCCCACATTACCTGTGCCGGCAATAAACAGGTTTACCTGTTTATAAGTGCGCTCAAAAAATTCTTCGTGCAGTACATTAATAGCTTTTTTTACATCAGCAGAGGCAATAACAGCAGAAATATTTCTTTCAGATGAACCTTGTGCGATGGCTCTTATATTAACTCCATTTCTTCCCATAACTCCAAACATTTTTCCGCTGACACCAACATGGTTTTTCATATTATCTCCTACAAGTGCCACAATGGCAAGGTCTTTTTCTACAGTAATTGGATTGACTTTCCCGGATTCAATTTCAAAATCAAATGCTTTATCAATTACTTTTTTAGCCTTTTCTGCATAGGCAACTTCAACTCCTACACATATCGAATGTTCCGAAGATGCCTGTGTTATTAAAATAACATTGATCTCATTTGCTGCAAGTGCTTCAAATAGTCTTTTAGAAAATCCTGGTATTCCTACCATTCCGCTTCCTTCCAGACTCAATAGCGCAATATGATTGATGCTGGATATACCACGAATTGTGTTTCCGTTTCGGTGGATTTCTGATTGAATATTGGTTCCTTCATCAGAAGGGGAGAAAGTGTTTTTTACCAATACCGGTATACCTTTAGCCATAACCGGTTGAATGGTTGGCGGGTAAATAACCTTTGCTCCAAAATGTGAAAGCTCCATTGCTTCCTGGTAAGAAATAGCAGAGATCCCTTTTGCATTGCTTACCAATCGGGGATCAGCAGTCATTAATCCTGGAACATCTGTCCAAATCTGAACAACAGTAGCATCTATTGCACTGCCAATGATAGCAGCGGTATAGTCGGATCCTCCACGGCCAAGCGTAGTTGTATTTCCAGACTGATCTTTCGCAATAAAGCCGGGCACTATAAATAACTGTTCAGTGGAAGAAAGAAAGTATTCCCTGATTTTTCTATTCGTTTCAGGGAAGTCGACAGCTGCTTTGGTAAAATTCGAATCTGTCACTATTAGCTGTCTTGAATCCTTCCATGTATTTTTCAATGAAAGGCTATTAAGATAAGCAGAAACGATTTGAGAGGAGATAAGCTCGCCAAAGCTTAATAAATGATCTTTTGTCCGGTTTGAAAACTCTTTTAATAGGAATATGCCGCTGCATATGTCCTGAATTTCATTACATCGTTGCATCACCTGACTTAACAGACTGCTTTGATTCGAAACAGGAAGCAGATCCTTTACGGTGTCAAGATGCCGCTGAACAATTTCCTGTAAAATATTTTTATACTCTTCATCTCCAACCGATGCCAGGTTACCGCATTTAAATAAAAGGTCTGTTATTCCACCCAGTGCGGATAAAACAGTTACAGATCGGTCTTTTTTAATTTCCTGTTGAAGGATCTCAGCTACTTTTTTAATGTTGGTTGCATCGGCAACAGAGGAGCCGCCAAATTTTAATACCTGCATAGTAATTAGTTAGGATCACATAAGGAATGTGAAGCAAAAAATGATGAAATCTTATTTGTTTGAGAAGCTTTGAAAGCCCAAATGGCGTTATGACATAATACAACCCTTGCGGGTTGTGATTGTAATAATAGATGTGCTGATAGCGGCTATTGCTATAAATGAAGAGATAATATGACGAAACGTAGTTGCCAAAATTTTAAGATGCGTGAAGATAGTTAAAGCAATTCAATTAGAAAAATATGAGCCGGATTATTTCAATTGGAGAGTTTAAAGTAATTTTCAAGACGATTCTTGCTGCTTAATATTCTTTTTCTAACTTAAATGTTTATGGATCATCAGTCAGTACGAGGGTTGCAGCAATTCAAGGATCATGTAGGAATTAAGTTCCAGCTTTATAACAGCCTTTTTACTTCGCTTCCTTTTCACAGGATTGAAAAGACCGGAATTCTTTTATCCTTACTGCTAAATCATTGCGAGGAAAGCTATAAAAAGAAGCTTAGTCCTATGCAGATAATCAATGATTTCTTTCGTCAATACACTTCATTGCATGATGAAAGAGAAAAAACAGACCTTCTGTTCCGATTCGTACAGTATGTAGAGCGGCAGGTTGTATTATTCGACGCTCTTGAAGATTCAGCCTTCAGGGAAATTACCGATATAAATGGTGTAGGTACGCTTAAACACCTCGAATCTGAAGTATTGCAACAAGGTAAGCAACATGAATTAGCTGAAAAGCTGCATCGTTTTGCCATCCGGCTGGTATTGACAGCACATCCTACACAATTTTATCCGGGGGCTGTACTTGGTATAATTAATGACCTTTCCAGGGCTTTAAAAGAAAATAATTCAGGCCAGATCAATATGTATCTGCAGCAATTAGGCAAAACTCCGTTCTTTAAAAAACAGAAGCCTACTCCTTATGATGAAGCTATAAGCCTTATCTGGTACCTGGAAAATGTCTTTTATTATGCAGCAGGTCGTATTATATCGTTTCTAAGAGAGCAATTTCCTCACGCACTTAATGAAAGCAATCCTGTTATAACTATGGGATTCTGGCCAGGAGGTGACAGGGATGGCAATCCAAATGTTACTGCCGATATAACTCTTAAAGTGGCAGACGCTTTGCGTTCCACTATTTTGAAATGCTATTACCTGGATGTAAGAAGATTAAAAAGAAGATTGACATTTAAGGGTATTGAATCTATTTT
>JBJMLT010000062.1:0-2163 GCA_045805165.1 Flavisolibacter sp. | reverse complement strand
TCCGGGAAATTATTCATCTGCCAGTATAGAAGTTACGGACAACCTCGGTAAAGTAATTAAAGCTGTTCAACTGAAATCTGCAAATGGAAATATTATAATGGATGCATCACTGCTTAGTGCCGGAACTTACCAGTACAGTTTAATTGTAGATGGCAAGATAATAGATACAAGACGGATGGTTGTCACCAAATAAAATTATTTCTATTACTTAATTAAAAAAGCTCTGAGGCGGAATACGCTTCAGAGCTTTTTTAATATTCTATACAATTTAGAATTAAAGATTTAAATATTCAGGAAGATACTTCGCTATCAATTTTTCATAATAAGGTTTTAATTCAACCACATCAGGAGGATTGGGACTTTTTGAATACAGATCATAAGGATTAAATTTTTTTACCCATTCAAACATTTCCCTGTCATGATTATCTAATAAATGATCATAAGCATTTTCCTTATGCTGTGCGTAAAAGGAATGATAGCGGATCATATACAAAGCGGGCTCGGGCAAATAATTTTTCATCATTTGATATAAATACTCATCATGGCCCCAGGACATATGTACATTCTTTAATCCGCAATTCGGATAATATATTCCATAGAGCGTATTATATTGCTCATTATTGATGTCCGTATTGTTAATGAAATATTCAGAATATACTATTTTATCCGAATGCTGGCAACCTACAGGAAATGTATCGCCTACTACTGCCCATTGAGGTTCAGAGAAAAGACAAAGTACTTTACCCATATCGTGAATGAAACCTGTTAGTATAAACCAATCCGGATGGCCATCTCTCCTTATGGCTTCTGCTGTTTGTAATAAATGTTGAAGCTGATCCAGATCCGTATCGGGATCTGAATCATCAACGAGAGTATTAAGAAATTCCATGGCTTCCCAGACTCTCAGCTTTTTTCGGTCAAATTTTAAAAACTCTTTTTCTTTTTCCTGAACAAATTGAAAAGTTTGATAGGTATGGTTCAATCGGTAAAATTCCTTCACCGTATCCCTTACTGGATTGTCATAATTTCTGTAATGTTCTTTAGAAACAGAAGTTTCAGTTGATTCAGGATAACGCTCAAGAATATCTTCTTCCCATTCATCAAGGTTTTTAAGCGGATTTAATTCCTCATTGGAAAAAGAAGATTCCTTTTTCATGTCTTATGGTTTAATGTATTAAATTAATTTATTTTTAGATTATTTGGAAATATCTTATGGTTTACCTCATGGATAGTTCATTACCAGAAGATAATATAAAGGGCTGCCAGAATTCCAACTATTAATGTGGCTCCGGCTAAAAAGGAAAATGAAACCTTAAACATGGACTTTTCAATTTGAATAACTGAATTTTTACCTGTTTGCTTTCGGTCCATAATGCTTGCAATGACCATGATTGTTATAAGTAGAATAAATACTATTGACATTCTGTCTAGAAAAGGATAATCAGGAAAATTACCATTAGTAAGAGATGGTAGAAATTTTAAGATAACGGACAAAGGAATGGTTAATAAAGCGGATAGCATGGCAGCTCTGGCCGTCGTTTTTTTCCAGAAAAATCCAAGCAGGAAAATAGCCAGAACACCAGGAGAAATAAACCCTACATATTCCTGGATAAATTGATAAGCCTGGTCTAGATTTTTTAAAGCAGGTGCTACCATGCAGGCAATAAGTAATGAAATTACGACTGTGATTCTTCCGGTCAGGACCAAATTATTTTCAGATGCTTTCTTATTAAAATACTTCTTATAAATATCCAGGGAGAAGATGGTTGAAATGCTGTTGGCTTTACCTGCCAATGAGGCAACAATGGCTGCGGTAAGGGCTGCAAAGGCTAATCCTTTCAAACCCACGGGTAAAAGATTCATAAGTGTTGGGTAAGAATGATCGGGTTTTAAAACCCCTGTGGCATCCATCATTTCACTATGGAAAAGTCCTTCTTTATTTAATACAAAAACAGTAATGCCAGGAAGAACGGCAATAACAGGTATCAAAAGCTTTAAAAATGCGGCAAATAAAATTCCTTTTCGTGCAGTGGGTAAGCTGGCGCCTAGCGCTCTTTGGGTAATGTATTGATTGCATCCCCAATAGTTTAAATTATTGATCCACATGCCTCCTAGTAAGACAGACAAGCCTGGAAGGTCTTTGTAAAATCTATTAGATTTATT
>JBJMLT010000061.1:0-4462 GCA_045805165.1 Flavisolibacter sp. | reverse complement strand
TTAAATTTTCTTTTCTTTTTGTAAACATCAAGTGCCATGCTGACCCTGGGTTCTTATTACTTTAAATCTTAAGCATTTGCAATTACTAAGAGGCTTTTTTTCTTGGCTCTTTCAAACTTGCCTTTAGCTGTTGCATTAGATCTTCCACCGGTGTAGAATGAACCACCTTCATTGTTTTTACAGTTGCACCTTTGCCTTTTGCCTTGGCCTCAATTACTTTCAATAGTTTTTGTGAGAATTCATCTTTGAATTCTTCAGGCTTAAATGGTTGCGTTAACTGGTTAACGAGGGAAGAAGCCATTTTTAACTCCTGATCTTTTATATCAGTTTTTGGTATGTTGACGTCTTCGGTTGCCCTGATCTCTTCTGGGAATCGAAGGCGATGTAAAACAAGAATATTATTCAAAGGCTTAACCAGACAGATCCATTCACGCCTGTGAAAAACAAGCGGGCCCAAGGCAGCTTTATTATCTTTTTTCAATGCTTCACGTAATAATACATAGGCTCTTGCCCCACCATTATCTGGTTCCAGATAATAAGGTTTTTCAAAAAAACGGGCATCGATCTCCTGTTCCTTAACGAATTGTACTATGCTGAGATGATCATATT
This sequence comes from Flavisolibacter sp., assembly GCA_045805165.1. GTDB lineage: Bacteria > Bacteroidota > Bacteroidia > Chitinophagales > Chitinophagaceae > Flavisolibacter. Next base: position 3,853 of record JBJMLT010000061.1, on the reverse strand, counting down.
TTTCCGGTGTTGCTTTCTTTATATCTTCTTCATCAACAATCACCATTTCCTTTTCCATGGGATAACCCTTTACTATATCCTGATGCTTTACCTCCTTACCTGTATTTTCATTTACTTTTTTATAACGGATGCGGGCATGATCATTTTTATCCAGGCTCACCAGGGGAATGGTACTTTCATCAGTAGCGCTATACATTCTAACGGGAATATTTACCAGGCCAAAACCAATAGCGCCTGTCCAGATAGGTCTCATAATATTGCTTTTTGTTTTATAGGAAGTTCAAAAAGCAATCCCTTCCACATGATAAGCAGTTTATAAGTAGGCACCAGTTATGCACAAAGATGTACACATGGGATGTGATAGTTTAGAGTTGACACTTTGAAAAGTTGACAAGTTGTTTACATACACTTTCTTTTTTATTCTTTTAACTATGAGTATCAGATCATCAATTCACTTATTTACCTTTAATTATTAACTGCTGATTTGTTGTATTTTCCATTAATACTACTTAATAATTCACAAATATGTATCAATACGACACGGTACTGGATGCATTGAACGATTTGAAAAAAAGAGGATATACGTATGACTTTAACCTGAAAGGAAATGAAATGTATTGCAATGCATTGAATAAGGCATATTCTCCAAAGCATTTGAAGGCTAAAGAGGTTTACAGGTTTGAAGGTCCTTCAGATCCTGATGAAGAAGCTGTAGTATTCGCTATAGAAACTGATGATGGAATTAAAGGCAGCTTTGTTAGTGCCTTTGGCACCTATGCTGATGCAGAAAGTAAAATTTTCATGGATTCGATACAAATGGATGAAACAAAATGACTTTTATAATTGTCTGGGTATCTGAATAAGAGCACCGCACTTAAATGATATTGAAATGGTAAAGGATCTGGATTTGAGTAATATAATTTGAGAGGATGAATTATATAATTCCGAAATTATAATTTAACGCTGGTCTGCATCAACCCCCTTCCTGCCAAAATTATCCAACAAACAAGGAATAAAAAGAACAACCTAAGTCCTTGCAGGCTATTAGGATCAATTCCTGCAAATACAATTATGAGAAAAAGGAAGGTCATTCCCAAACCTGTATACCCAATCCATAACGGCATTTTTTTTGTTTTAATAATAGTAAACGACCATAAAACTATAGAAATGCAAAATGCGATACTATAGATATAATCAAACGCTTCATTTAATGTAGAATTATATTTTATTATTGGTTTTATAGATGATAAAATAGTTTCAGGGGAATCTTTAAAATTCTGGATATAGATCGGCAAAACTATTCCATTTGTTATGGCAGCCATAAATGCGGCAAGAATTGCAAATAATACAATAACAAAAGCAACAATAGATAAATAATTATCCTTTCCTATTTTTTGGGTCAATCCCCAAAAACCAACAATAGCAAAAGGAAGAGAAATAAGAGCCAGTGAGTGTGAAATAATTATTAATTCGGATATCCGGACAATGTACTTAAAACTACCGCCTGTTGGATGAAGGATCATTGTGATAAAGATCAACATAGAAAATGCTATGAGTGATTTGCCGGCTTTATTTTCAAATGTGGTATTCATATTGGGCAAACCTAATAGACGAAATCAACTTATTTCTTGACGAAAATCAAGAAACTATTTTTCGCCTCACCCGGCTTAGCGTCTCAGGAGTCATACCTAAAAAGGAAGCTATAATTTTTAAGGAAAACTTTTGTATGATCATAGGCTTGAGGTTAATCAGCATTTTATATTTTTCTTCAGGGGACAGCTTATTATTTTGGTATTCCTGATTTTGAATAGCTTGTCCAAACATACGTCCAAGCTGAAAAAAAATATTCGAAAGATTTATTAATTCATGAAAAGCGTATACACTCAGGGCAAAAAGTTGACTATTTTCAGCAGACTCTATTATAGTTTCGGAAGGACGTTGTTGTATAAAGCTTGAATATTCAGACATCCAATCATTTTCTATATATAAATTCAAAATTGATTCATCAGGGTTTTCCAATATTTTATATTGTTTGAAGCTGCCGGACTGAATAAAATAATAATATTGACATATTTGTCCTGTTTTAATTAAAAAATCCCCCTTTTTTATCTCCATATGAATTAGGTGATTTTCAATTTGCGTCAGGTCATTTTCAGTAAAATTTCCATAGCTTAATATCGATTCTTTTAAGGAATGTAGCATTCTTAAACTATTTGATTAGTCTGTGACAGCTTATCTTAAATTACTCGCTGCTCCAATTAATATATTTATACTACTTTATCGCCATCAAACTTTACAAGTATATTGGTAAAGGTGGGAATAGTTTTTTATAAATATGAATAAATAGCTTACAGGTAGTGTTCAAATTAGCATTCATAAAAACTAATATTGTTTTAACTAAGTATTAAGCAGTTTCAAATTTTTTCTGAACTTTATAAAGTAAGTTTGTATAAATGACAGGTAATAAAAAAAATATTGCTCAAAAACTTTCAACCGAGTTTCTTATACTCGATATGAGTGATTGTTATACCTGGTCTTTTCCTGAATTTATTCCGTTTTGTCTGCACTTATATTATTTCTCCAGCTTCAAAGACTTTAAAACTATAGCCCAAGCCTAACATGCATTCCTTAGGCCTTGGGATTTGCTTTTAATTATTTCCAGTAATTAATCTGATTTTTTGCTTATACCAGAAGAAGCATTGGCTTTCAAGAAGCTATTGTATGATATTTTATTGCTTCAATCAATGCTAGCTCCTGTTAAATGGAACTGTGCCTCATTTAAATGGAAATATCGTTAGTCAATTTAAAAATTGGCTTATCCAGAGTATACAGATCAGGATCCGTGTAATTAAATAAAATAGTAAAATATGTCAACTATAATAATTGCAGCCATAATAGTTGGGTCAGTGGTATTTATTTCTCTTCTTCTGATAAGCATTCATAACAAAGAAAAACGTATAGCAATGAACAACTTACTTAAATATTTTAATCAATTGGGAACAGAAAATGATTTCAATATTTCCAGTCAGGAGATATTAAACAGTTGCATTCTGGGTCTGGATGGAGTGCACCGTAAGATATTGGTTGTAACGAAGGAGGATGGATATTTAGGTTCTTTCATTATTGATTTGAACCAGGTGAAAACGTGCTTAATAAAAAAAATCTATGGAACTATAAACCAGGATGATTTGAAAAAGCACAAAATGGATCAATTTCTTGAAAAAATTACTTTGCATTTTGATTTAAATAATAAGCCATCTGTTGAAATAGTCTTTTATAACCACTTTGAAAATCATATTTATGAAGCTTACGAGCTGGAACAAAAGGCGAAGCATTGGGAAATTATTTTATCAAAGATGAAGGCACCTTTAAAAAACAGTATACAAGGCATGCAGTAGGCGCTTCATTAACATCATCTACAATTAAATTAGCAATTATGCAAAAGACAAAGAACAGGCTGGTGATGTGACTATAAAGGAAAAGAGAGAAAATAAGATCATGGAATTTACATTGGTAAAATGGAAAGTGCCTGCAGGTAATAAAACATTTACCATAATGGAAGTCCGCAATCAAAATAAATAATAAACCAAATTTTTAAAAGTAAGAATATGATTATGAATTTAATAGGTTATGTGTTGGTCATGGGCATATCCGCAATAGCAGTTACATCAGTTGTAAAGAAAAGAAAATATGATAAGAAGCAGTTGGTTATAGCAAAAGCATATGACCAACTTGTAAGAAAGTTTAAGCTGGCAATTGATTACTCAGAGTTTTTGTGTTACCGGTATATAGGACTTGACAGAAGAAATAAGAAACTTGTATTGATTGATCATTGTGGAAATGAAAAACAGGA
>JBJMLT010000060.1:0-4179 GCA_045805165.1 Flavisolibacter sp. | reverse complement strand
GAGAGCAAAAAAAGTCAAGGCACTTACAGGCATCCGCCGGATTATTATTTAATGTTTTCAGCGAATATGATCCGGATAATGTCTTAATACGACAGGCTTATCAGGAAGTCTTTGATCAGCAAATGGAAGAAGTAAGGTTACGCGATATGCTGGAACGGATACAGCACTCAAAAATTATTGTTAGCTATCCTCAACAGTTAACTCCCTTCTGCTTCCCCATAAAAGTAGACAGCATGAGAGAAAATCTTACTTCCGAAAAATTGGAAGATAGGGTAAGGAGAATGCAACAGCAATTGGAACGTGCCTTTTGAGAATTAAACTCTTAACTTTTGACTTATCTTGCCATTTCCTATGCATGCGCCACTATTATATGAGTTATCGGGTCAACGTTTATGGTTATCAGCAGAACGATGTATTTATTGGGAAAACGAAAAGACTTTAATAGTTTCTGATTTGCATTTCGGCAAGACAGGACATTTTCGAAAATCAGGCATTCCCATTCCTCAACAAGTTTATAAGGAAGATCTTCAGCGATTGGTTAGCCTGTTGCATTATTTTAAGCCTGACACATTATTGGTTGTCGGTGATTTTTTTCATTCGCATCAGAATACGGAATTGGATTGGTTTAAAAAGTGGAGGAACGATTTCTCCTTCCTGAAAATTGTATTAGTAAAAGGGAACCATGATATATTAAAAGATACCTGGTATAAAGAATGTGATATAAAAGTTATAGAAAAAGAATTATCTATTGGTCCCTTTTTGTTTACTCATGATAAATGTGAAGATCATCCGGAAAAATATACATTTTGCGGTCACATTCATCCGGGAGTTTTACTTCAGGGTCTGGGGAAACAATCGTTACGTTTTCCTTGCTTTTATTTTGGAGAAAGCCATTGTATATTGCCGGCATTCAGTAAATTCACTGGAATGGCAATTATATATCCTGAAAGTAAGGATGATCTATTCGCTGTTGTAGAAAATTCTTTAATTAAAATGTAACTTAATTCATTCGTTTCTTTAATACACTTACCTGTTGCTGAAGATTATTAACCAGTCCGGCCAGTTGATTTACATCCCATCTTTGTTGTGTATTTGCTTTTGAAATTATCATTTGTGCCTGCCATACTTCTACAATATCTTCGGCGTTTACCAGATAAGGCTGATAAGCCGGGTTATCACTAACTAAAGTAAATTTATTCTTCTGCCTGTTGTTCTTCAGCATTCTTTTATATACAATGCCTTCAGTTCTGGAAACAACTATATAAGTCTGATTGGTCTTGACATCGTCCAGAGAATGCACTTTTTCTCCTACGATTACTGATCCGCTTGTCGTAGGCATCATAGAGTCGCCGACAATTTCAAAAGCCCTGTAATCGCCTCCGGTTAGCATGGGAAGAGTAAATGTATTTAGTTCGTCAACGAATTCAGGATCAGCATAGCCGGCAAGATACCCTGCGGCAGCTTTAACTGGAACAAAGGGAATATCTGTTCGTCCATTAGCCAATTTATGAGCCCTTCTTTTAGCAATGTAGCTCCCTTTATTATCGCTTACATCTTTTCGTAGAAGATCATCTAAGGTCAGCTTGAACATATCAGCAACAACTTCAAGAATATCAATTCTTGGTTCTGCTCTCTCTTCCTCATAGGCTCCTAAAAGTGATCTTTTAATGCGCAATTTCTGAGCAAACTCCTCTTGCGTCCATCCTCTTAATTTTCTTAAATACTTTAGATTTTTGTTGGCAAAAGACATAACACTAATTTATTTAGCTGCAAAATACTAATTTATTTAGAATATGTTGCAAGTACAAAGTTTTGGTTATCCATAAAAAGTGTCCAAATTTGTGCATCATAACAAAAGACGTGGAATGCTAAATGAAAAGAAGGAACCCGTTATCCTGATAACCAACGATGATGGAATTACAGCCCCAGGCATCAAAAATCTTATAGAAGCCGTTAAAGATCTTGGAAAAGTAGTAGTAGTTGCCCCCGATAAGCCTCAGTCAGGAATGGGACATGCCATTACTATAGGCATTCCATTAAGACTGCATAAGGTTAATTTTTTTGGAGATATTGAAGCTTACCAGTGCACAGGTACACCTGTTGATTGCGTGAAACTAGCCGTAGATAAAGTTTTACATAGCAAGCCGGATATTTGCCTGAGTGGTATAAATCATGGAGCCAATCACAGTATTAATGTAATATATTCAGGCACCATGTCAGCAGCGGTTGAGGCAGCCATAGAAAGCATACCCTCTGTTGGTTTTTCTCTTTTGGATTATAGCCTTGAAGCTGATTTTTCAGCCGCCCGTAAATATGCCCATATTATAGTTTCCCAAATGTTGAAGAATGTGCCGGATAAGCATTGTGTATTGAATGTAAATTTTCCAATTGCCACTCCTGATGAAATAAAAGGGATTAAAATATGCAGACAGGCGTATGCGAAATACGAGGAGGACTTTATTGAAAGAAAAGATCCCCATGGCCGTAAATATTATTGGCTGACAGGTGAATTTGTTAATTTCGACGAGGGTTCTGATACAGATGTATGGGCTTTGGCAAATAACTATGTAAGCGTAGTACCTGTTCAATTTGATTTAACCCACTATAAATTAAAACAGAACCTTGAAAAAAACTGGAACATTTTTTCTTAAGAGAGATAATCTGCAACTTGGATTGCTTTTAGGATTAATCACTCCTGTCCTTGTTCTTATATTGATCTATTTCATTAAATTCTCCGAATACCAATTAGGCGAATTCGTCAGAACATTCTTTAGAGAGAATAGGATGATCACTTTCTTTGGAGTATGGTGCCTGGTCGGTAATATTGCCTTATTTACATTTTACATAAATACCAATCGCGACCAAACCGCTAAAGGAATATTTGCCGTTACACTTATTTATGGTATCGGAATATTGGTCTTGAAGTTGTTTAATTGAGTAGTAAGAAACGTCAAACTTCAAACTTCAAACCTCAAAATTTCTCTCTTTATCTTTATCCGCATGAAGTATTACATTATTGCCGGTGAGGCATCCGGAGATCTTCATGGCAGTAATTTGATCAGGGAATTAGTAAAACTGGACCATCAGGCTTCTATAAGGGCATGGGGCGGCGATCTGATGCTTTCGGCTGGCGCCAATGTAGTTAAGCATTATAAGGAACTGGCATTTATGGGCTTTACAGAAGTTGTGAAAAACCTGCCCACAATTTTAGATAATTTAAAATTCTGTAAGAAAGATATTGAAGAATATAACCCTGATGCATTGATACTGATTGATTACCCCGGATTTAACCTTCGTATTGCTAAATGGGCTAAAGAAAAAAATTACAAAACCATTTTTTATATATCTCCTCAAGTGTGGGCGTGGAAAGAAGGTCGCGTGAAAACCATTAAAAAGGTAGTGGACAAAATGCTTGTCATCCTTCCCTTTGAAAAAGAATTTTATGCTAAGTGGAATTATAACGTAGAATATGTAGGCCATCCTTTGGTTCAGGTGATCAACGAATTCATAGATACACATTCCATGCAACCGCAACCGGCAAAGCCTATTGTTGCTCTTTTACCAGGCAGTAGAAAACAGGAGGTTGCTAAAAAGCTTCCTCTGATGCTGGAAGCTTCCAGGTCATTTCCTCAATACCAGTTTGTAGTGGCAAAAACGTCTGCGCTCGATGAGGCCTTTTATAAATCTTTTCTTACCAGTTATAATGGTGTGCAATCGGTATTTAATGATACATATGGTCTTCTAATAAGATCCAAAGCAGCATTAGTTACTTCTGGGACTGCAACTCTTGAAACAGCATTGTTTGGAGTTCCCGAGGTAGTCTGTTATAAAGGATCTTCTGTTTCTTATCAAATTGCTAAACGATTGATCCATATTAAGTATATATCTCTTGTCAATTTAATAATGGATAAGCCGGTTGTAAAAGAACTCATCCAGAATGATCTTACTGTACATAACATTGTAAGAGAGCTGGATACGATACTTCACAACAATAATAAAATAGAGCAAATTAAAAACGATTATAACCAATTAAAAAGCTTACTGCAACAAAAAGGAAATGCTTCAGCCCATGCCGCTATGGAGATAGTGGGGTTTTTGACAAATAATGAAAAATGAAAAATGTAAAAAAGAAAAAGTTAGGACCGATGATAGTGGCTGTTTTTTTCATTTTAAATTTTT
>JBJMLT010000059.1:0-4933 GCA_045805165.1 Flavisolibacter sp. | reverse complement strand
GGTATATTATTTAATGTACTTGTTACCTGATTATCATTATAAGTAGCATTGAATTTAATATCAATTCTTCCTTTACCAACTTTTACCAGCGGACTTAAACCCAGATCCATTTCCACTCCAAAGTTTTTGAAATTGGCAGCATTTGCAAGGCCTACGGAGTAACCGGTTGTCCATGACTGTGACACCTGCAATATCTGATTTCTACAATCCTGGTTAAAATAGGTAGCCTCCAAATCTATTCTGTTCTTCAAAAGGCCGAGCTCTACTCCTATTTCCTTAGTATAAACAAACTCTGGTTTCAGATCGGGACTTGGTATTGTTTGATTAGCAGTGAAACCTACATTGTTCCCATACGGAAAACCAGCCGGATATCCATTAAATCCTGAAGGGATGACAGGTTGTGAATAATTTGGATTTAATGCATAAACACCAACGTTCACATTACCTGATTTTGAATAAGCTCCTCTTATCTTAAGATATGAAAACAGATTACTGTTCTTCATTGAAGAAATAGCATCTGAAAGAATTACTGAAGCATTAGCACCAGGATAAAAGAAAGAACGGTTTTGCTTTAATAAACGGCTGTCCCAATCATTACGTCCTGTTACTTCTAAAAATGCCCAGTTCCTGAAGCCAAAACCTAAATTACCATATACGGAAGCTTGTCTTTGTTCAATATTATAATTATAAAATGGATAAGAAGGAACAAGAGCATCACCACTGCGAACACCTACATTGAATAAATTGGGTACTACAAGATTATTACCTCCTGCTGCAACATCCTTGGACCTGTTTTGGCGAACCATGCCTCCGGCCAGATAACGAACAGTAAAATCCTTGATGGATGTTTCACCAGTTAAGAAATAATCCAGGTTTATTCTGGAAGAAAAATTTTCATCAGTAAAAACTGAACCAGGAATATTTGAATACTGAGTTGCATTACGATTCGCATGAGCCCAGTCTGTAACTACAACAGGTGCCTGGGTATTGTCCTGGTTATTAAATGAAAGATCGGTACTTACCCTAACAGATGCTTTGAGCAATGGAAAGAATTGATAGCTAAAATCGATATCCCCTATCAGGTTATCAGTTCTGCCGCGACTGCGTATATTGCCAATCAACCAATATGGGTTAACAGCAAATTCATTATAATAGTTACTGTATTGGGCAAATTTATTATTGCGCCAGTCCTTGTAAGATAATAATGGAATATTGCTGGCTGTTTGCATAACGAGAAAGAAAATACTTCCATTATACGCCGAAGGGAACAGGTTAGCAAACCCTGCCTCATTAGCAACATTATAATTCTGAATCACATAGTTCAATCCATAATTGATGCTGAAATTGCCTGTTTTCTTTCCACCGTTAAAGCGAAAACTGGTTCTTCTGTTTACATCGTCAGGTATTAAACCCTTGATCTTAGCATCTTCTACACTTGCGTAAAAATCCTGACCTGAAACAGAAACTGAATTCTGAAAAGTTAAACCTGTATTCCAGAAATCAATTTTATCATGATAATGCGCATTAGAATACGGACCGGTTTGTACTGATCCATCCTGAAGATGCGGACCGATCTCTTTAATAGTACCGTCAAAGGCAGGACCATATTGTTGATTTTCATAAGGAACATAACCATAGTTACCATATTGATCAACTATTTCACCGGCGCCTTGCCCGAATTGTTTTTGAAGTTTTGGAAAAAATGCAACTCTTGCAAGTTGTACAGTTGAGCTAACGCTAATGGATAGCCTGTCAGAAGTTCCCTTTTTAGTTGTAACAATAATAACTCCGTTTACAGCGTCAGGACCATATATAGCTGCCGAAGCAGCGCTTTTTAAAACAGTAAGATCCTGGATGTCATCTGGTGGAATTGAAGATAAATAGCCTAAAGGAGTTGGTGCACCATCAACGACCAGCATTGGCTGATTATTACCTGTTAAGGAACGAATGCCTCTGATATTGATCTTGGCATTTTCAAAAACAGAACTGTTAGTTGTGGTTACATTTACTCCGGAAACCTTACCATTTAAAGCCTGTTGAACATTTACTGCCTTCCCCTGAGTTAGCAATTTATTGCCAACTGATGAAGCTGCATAACCTAATTCCTTTGCCTGCCGTCTAATACCTAACGCAGTGGTGATCACCACTTCAGTTAAAGCATTGTTATTGGCAGATAACCTGATATTATTAAGGTCACCCGAAGAAGAAACAATTTCCGTTGCATGGCCACTAGCTGAAATGGAAAGCCTTGCATTAGAATTCACCTGAATAGAAAAAGCACCATTTGCATCTGCCTGAACAGCATTTTTTGTTCCTACTTCACTTATAGTGGCAAAAGGAACTGGATCGCCCCTGTCATTGCGAACAATACCGGTTACCCTTTTAGTCTGACCATAAGCAATAAATACAGATAGAAAAAGTAATAGGAATAGTGATAAAGATCTGATCATATTTATAAGATTTAGTAATAGCCAGTAGCAAGCGTCAATCGTTTAAACTGATCAATAAAGCTTGTAGAGTTGCTTTAAAGATCATAATGATGAATAGACAACGAAAATGCTGGAAATAACTTTTTTAGCTTATCCTTTTATACTCAAACCAAAAATTAAAAGACTGAAGTATGAAGAATTGAAACCGAAGCTTAAAGACCTGAATTAAAAAATATTTGAAACAACGAAAATATTAAAATGAAATATGAACAAGGTTCATTGAATGATGAAAAATCCTTTCCAGGGCATGGGTTACCTTATTTACAGTAGACTACGAAACCTTTCTGGTTATGATTATGGGTTATCTAGAAAAAAGGCTATTATAAAATAATAGTGTATTAAAGCATTTTATGGGTTCGGCCTTCTCAATATGCTTACTGAGCTTATTTGATAGAACTTCTACATAAAAATCGTAAAGCCTGTAAAGACGTATTGATTTATTTTCAATAGTTTCTTCGCCAAGAAATTCCCCGAATTCCGTTAAAAGCTGAAGCCTTCCCTTTAGACTGAATTGGCAATATTCGCCCCTGGTTATCTTCATGAAGAATCATTAACCAATTACCCATTTCCATCTTATCATTCTTTATATGCTATTTCCGCGGTTGAATTGATTTCAGAGAGTACCTGATGGTTATAGCTATCTTTAACATGCATGTAACCATAAACCTGAGTAGCTTTTGCGCCCAGCTTCTTTTTTTCAGTTGCTGCGGAAAAACCAAAATATATTTTTTGCCTCTTTAACTGTGAAGCTCTTTCCACAACCTGATATAATGCCTGCCGGTAAACATTATATTCCTTATTATAATGATAGTCCATTCCTAAGATCATAGGCATATAACATTCTTCTGATTTATAACAAAATACTACTGCTGCCGTTTCACCAACCTCTTTAATTTTTAAAGTGATGACTTCCCAGTTGTCATTACTTAAAAGTTGATAGAATAACTTTTTAGGCAATGCAAAGGTGTTAAGACCAAGATTCTGATTCTTAACTTTTAAATACAAATTATACCAGCTTTCTATTTGCTCATCAGTTGCGGTAGTATGAATTTCAATTTGAAACCGGTTTATATACTTCCTTATTTTTTTTCTAAAATGTTCTTTTGAGCATCTTGAAAGATTTTGATAGAATTCTTCACTTGTCTTCCATTTTACAGAATTAATCCGACTCGTTTCAGGCATGGAAAATTTAAAATATCCATTATCTACCATAACATCGTCCACTTCATTATCCGTATTTTCAAAATCTCTGAATATAATGCTATTGGCCTCATTTTTCTCCTGAAGCTGATACAGCCTTTCAAATAATAACTGAATAGCATCTTTCCATAATACGGAGCCTTTATCAAGGTACAGGTGTTCTCCTTCAGTTAGCAACGACCCACACGATATTACTTTGCTGGTTAAATAATATTTTTCTTTCTTTCTTCTTTCTTCCACTACTTTAGAAATTCCTGCAGCAGAAAGCATATCGTCTTTCCAAATGGTGGTAGTGAAAAAAGATGAAACAATGATTCGACCATTATTATCTCTTATTATAAAATAATCAAACAACCAGTTGTCCTCTGGCAGATCATTATCGCAAAATGCTTTCTCCAGTGTATGAAGTCCTTCCCAATCAAATGTTCCTTTATTAGAATAAATTGCATCCCATTCTTCTTTATTTATATCCTCAATTGTGTGAAAATGTTCAATATTTAAAGAAAGACTTTGATTGAGTGCAGATACAATAGATCGTTCAATCGCTGCATCTTCCGGAAGGGGAAGCCTGAATGCTTTATAGATCTGCTCCAGGGTCATATCTTCTTCTTTCAATGCAATTGGAAATTCCACTGCAAGCACCGATATCATTTCTTCAATTTGCCTGAATGTGTGAAGGCGGGTTATGGTAAAACGAATGCCGGTGTTTTTCATTGGCACAGCAGGGAATATTCCAAGATTTAAATAATACCCTTCATTTAACATTCGCTTTACCAGATTATACCCGAGTTTTGGAAGACTAACACCTATAAAGAAGATAGAAGCATCGGATTGAGAAATGACAGGCAACCCATATTTTTTAAGCATTAGCTTTGTAAATCTTATTTTGTCCATTAATTCATCCTGCATGAAAGGGAGATCGTCAGACAGATGGATTTTTGCTGATGCCACAGCAGCTCCTAATCCGGATGGCTGCATTGGTCCGGATGTAATCAACGGACCACCACATGTTCTTACTTTTCTTGCGGTTTCCTTATCAGGATAAACCATAACGCCTCCGCCTGCTGCGAAAGCTTTATTTAAAGAAGCAGCAAGAACCATTTTCGGATGCATGTAACGGTTATTTAATACCGATCCTCTTCCGAATTTTCCAAATATGCTCATGCCATGAGCATCATCAACATAATAATGCAATTCTGAATATTTGTCCATGAGTGCATACACATCATCCACCGGGCTCGCAT
>JBJMLT010000058.1:0-5632 GCA_045805165.1 Flavisolibacter sp. | reverse complement strand
ACAATATTTCCATAAACGAAGAAAAAAACATCAATATTATGAAGTGCTTTCAGGATTAAAACCGGGCGACAAAGTAGTAAACTCAAGTTATGAAACGTATGGGACGATGCAGGAGTTGGTATTAAACAAATAGATTAGCTAATTAGCTAATTAGCAGATTAGCTGATTATAAAACCATAATTAATGAAACTATTTCTGTTGTACATATTGTTTATGTGTGGGACATGGATGGCTTCTCATTTTAATGGGCATCAACAAACAATTTCAAGTGCGAAGGTTATAAAGCAAACGAAGGAAAGCATTCCTTTTGAAATGGTTCCGGCGAATATATTTATACAATACAATCAATAGTTATTCTTATAAAATAAAAACAATGATAAAGATCAAAGACCTCGAAAAAATTTACCGCACAGAAGATGTAGAAACCGTCGCGCTGAATAAGCTTTCTTTAGAGGTTAAAGAAGGTGAATTTGTTGCAGTGATGGGACCTTCAGGTTGTGGTAAATCCACCTTGTTAAACATTCTTGGCCTTTTAGATGATCCCGATGATGGGAGCTTTCTATTTAACGGAATTGAAGTAGCTAATTTCAATGAAAGGAAAAGAGCGGATTTACGCAAAAGAAATATTGGATTTGTATTCCAAAGCTTTAACCTGATCGATGAACTAACTGTTTTTGAGAATGTAGAGCTGCCATTAATTTACCTTGGAGTAAAAACTCCCGAAAGAAAAAAAAGGGTGGAAGAGGTGCTCGACAAAATGCAGATCATGCATCGTAGGAACCATTACCCCCAGCAACTTTCAGGCGGTCAGCAGCAGCGTGTTGCAGTAGCTCGAGCTGTAGTAAATCAACCAAAACTTATACTGGCCGATGAGCCTACAGGTAACCTGGACTCTTCCAATGGTAATGAAGTAATGCAATTATTAACTGATCTGAATGAACACGGTACAACCATAGTGATGGTAACTCACTCAGAACATGATGCAAGATATAGTCACAGAATAATAAGAATGCTGGACGGACAAACAGTATTGGAGAATATAATGGTTTAGAAATACCGTTCCCATACCTGAAGGGTTATACCTCACATTTTAATTAATTCATTATGATCCGGAATTATATAAGGATTGCCATGCGCAATCTTAAGAAGTATAAATTCATTTCATTTATCAATTTGTTCGGATTGACAGTAGGATTGACGTGTTGCCTGTTGATTTTAACCTATATTCTTAATGAGGTCAGCTATGATAAATTTCAACCTGATGCAAAAAGAGTATACAGGGTAACCCGAAAGTTCAATAATATGCAAACAGGCGGAGTGTCTTTAAACTTAAGCACCATTGCTCCCGCCTTTGGTCCACCGCTTCTAAATGATTTCAAGGAAATAGAGGATATGACGAGGATCTATCCGCAGGGAACGACACCTGTAAAATACAATGAAAAAATATTCAATGAGCAGAATACATTTTTTGCAGATGACAAACTATTTCACTTTTTTAAAACTAAGGTAGAAAAGGGTAATCCCGAAAAAGCACTGGCAGAGCCATATTCGGTTATGCTGACAGATGAAATAGCAAAAAAATATTTTGGTGAAGACGACCCAATGGATAAGATCATAAAGATCAATCCCTCTAACAAATATTTAGATTTCAAAGTAACGGGAATATTTAAGGCATTTCCTTCCAATACACATATTCATCCGGAGGTATTGTTATCATTTAGCTCCTTAAATGATACCGCTATTTACGGTGCAGAGAATTTACGGACCAGCTTTGGGAATAATTCTTTTTTTACATATATAAAGCTGCCGGAAAATTATAATCCGGAAAAATTGATCAGGCAATTCCCTGCATTTTTAGACAGGTACATGGCAAATGAATATAAAACTGTTAAGCCATCTAAAGGAACTTCCCTGGACCTGCAAAGAATTACAGACATACATCTGCGTTCACATACTGATTATGAAGCTGAAGAGAACGGAGACATTAAAAGAGTATACATCTTTTCGGCCATAGCCTTATTTATATTATTGATCGCCTGTATCAATTATATGAATCTGTCCACTGCCAGGTCTACATTAAGAGCAAAGGAAATTGGAATTCGCAAGGTTGCAGGGGCTCAAAAGAATGAGATAGTTATGCAATTCTTAAGTGAGTCAGTGCTAATGGCGTGGATCGCCATGATCATTGCATTCATACTAAGTTATATATTACTTCCTTACCTGGATATTGTATCCGGAGAGCATTTGCGTTCATCTATCCTTTTTTCGCCGGGAATTATGGTCCTTTTAATTCTTTTCCCTTTTATTGTTGGCATACTCTCGGGAATTTATCCTGCACTTTTTATGTCATCATTCAGGCCAGTCAAAGTACTGAAGGGGTTTTTAAAAACCAGCGGAGGAATGAACTTAAGAAAAGTTCTGGTGGTAATACAATTTGCCATTTCAATAATACTTATTATTTGTACCGGAATAGTTATAAGGCAAATGAAGTATATGCAGAGTAAATCACTTGGCTTTGACAAGGAGCATATTGTCACCCTTCCTTTTGCAAGTGAATTGGCAAATAAATATGATGCTTTCAGGTCTGATCTATTAATGAATTCTTCTATAAAGGCTATTACAAGATCTTCAAGGATCCCTACTGGCAGGTTGCTGGATGAAATGGGAGCCAGAATGGTAGTGGGTGATACATTGGCGCCAGTGAATACAGATATAAAATTTGTAACGGCTGATCAGGATTTTATAAACACTTATGGAGTTAAAATAATTGCAGGCCGCGGATTTTCAAGGGACTTTGGTACAGATACCGCAGCATTTTTAATTAATGAAGCTGCCGTAAAAGCATTAGGATTTAAATCTAATGATCAGGTTATTGGAAAAGACTTCGGTTACGGAGACAGAAAAGGAAAGCTTATAGGAGTATTCAATGATTTTCATTTTGAGTCCCTGCATCAGAAAATTGTTCCCTTAGTATTACTAGTACCTAAAAACCCGGGATACTATGGAAGGGTCTCTGTCAAGCTTACCGGAAATGTTCCTGCTGCGATAGGAAGAATTGAAAACTCATGGAAGAAACTAATGCCAGATGTACCATTTGAATACACATTCATGGATGAAAATTTTGCGAAGCTTTACAAAGCAGAAGAAAAGCAAAAAACTCTGTTTACAATTTTTGCTTCGCTATCTATTTTTATTGCATGCCTGGGATTATTTGGATTGTCGGCTTTTTCAATTAGTCAAAGAGTGAAAGAAATAGGCATCCGTAAAGTACTTGGAGCCAATGTAGGCAGTATAGTAGGATTATTGTCAAAAGACTTTTTGAAGCTGGTGGCGGTATCAGTGGTAATAGCTTTTCCTGTAGCCTGGCTGGCTATGAATAGCTGGTTGAAAGATTTTGCCTATAGAATCAATATTCCGGTATGGGTATTCATTGCCGCAGGAATAATAGCAGCTGCTATAGCTTTTACAACTATAAGCATGCAGGCTATAAAAGCGGCATTGGCCAATCCGGTAAACAATTTACGAACAGAATAAAACCAAAACCATGCTCCGGAATTACATCAAAGTAGCGTTAAGAAATTTATGGAAATACAAAATGTACTCCTTAATTAATATAACAGGATTAGCTGTAGGCCTTTCCTGTTTTCTTCTTATTTCACTTTACATTCTGGACGAATTAAGCTATGACCGATTCAATGATAAGGCCGATCAGATCTACAGAATTAATTCAGATATAAAATTCGGTGGTGCAGATCTTCATATGCCTGTAACATCCGATATGATGGGGCAATTGATAAAAAAAGACTATCCTGAAGTTGAACAATATACCAGAATATATAACAGCAATGGTAATAAATTAATTAAAAAAGGCAATGAATATATAAATGAATTTAATGTAGCACACGTTGATTCAACCTTTTTCGATGTATTTACGCTACCTGCTATTTCGGGAGATACAAGAACCGCATTGAATGCACCAAATACTGTTGTAGTAACAGAATCTACAGCCCGTAAATATTTCGGAACTACTAATGTAATTGGTAAAACCATTGAAACTAATGAGAGGGTACTATATAAAATAACTTCTGTAATAAAAGACATTCCTAAGAATTCACATTTTCATTTTGACTTTATGTTCTCCATGAAAAATGTGGATTACAATTGGAATAATTTGCTTAGTCATAATTTCCATACTTACCTTTTATTAAGAAAGGGCACTAATTATAAAGAATTCGAAAAGCATTTTGAACAATACATTGACAAATATGTAATGCCGCAGGCAAAGGCATTTATGCAGATCAATTCCATAGAAGACTTTAGAAAAGCAGGGAACAAGCTTGATTATACTTTAACACCTTTGACTAAAATCCATCTTTATTCAGATAGAGCTTTTGATTTGAGTCCCTCAGGCAATATCCAATATGTCTATATCTTTTCTGCAGTGGCATTGTTTATTCTGCTTATTGCCTGTGTAAACTTCATGAATCTTACAACGGCACGGTCTACTAGCAGAGCAAGAGAAGTAGGTATAAGAAAAGTTTTGGGAACTGAAAGAAAGAATTTAATAACCCAATTCCTTTCAGAGTCAGTTTTAATGGTATTGCTTGCCATGGTTATCGCAATTGGCATAACTTATTTTACCCTCCATCTTTTCAATACAGTATCGAATAAATCAATGACCATTTCCAGTTTATTCTCCCCGGTTATTTTACCTGTATTGATCTCGCTACCATTCGTTGTAGGCCTGGTGGCAGGCAGCTATCCGGCATTTTTTCTTTCCTCTTTCCGCCCTATAGAAGTTTTGAAGGGCAAATTAAAACTGGGAAATAAAAGCGGAAGCCTCAGAAGCATACTTGTAGTATTTCAATTCTGTACATCAATTGTGCTGATAATTGGCACCATAGTTATTTATAAGCAACTTCATTTTATTCAGACAAAAAACCTCGGATATAATAAAGATCAGGTACTGGTTATTAATGATGTCTATGCTTTAAAGGATAATACAGAAGCATTTAAAAATGAAGTGTCCAAAATGCCAGGTGTAGTTTCCGGAACCTTGAGCAGTTTTTTGCCAGTTACCAATTCTTCCCGGACAGATAACAGCTTTTCTAAAGAAGCAGTAATGGATGCCAAAAATGGAATTGACATGCAGGCGTGGGATATTGATTATGATTATTTACCTACTATGGGTATGAATATGGCTAAAGGCAGAAATTTCTCAAGAGAATTTGGCACTGATTCAACTGCTACGATCATTAATGAAACTACTGCCAAATTTCTTGGCTATGAGGATCCTTTAGGTAAAAAGATATATACTTCAGTAGATAATACAGGCAAAACGGTTCCCTTTACAATAATTGGTGTTGTCAAAAATTTCAATTTTGAATCTCTTAAGCAAACGATCGGCCCTTTAGCTTTTTTCCTGAGAAAAAGTACAGGACTTGCTTCTTTTAAAATTAAAACTGCTAATGCAATCACATTAATAAAGCAAATTGAATCAAAATGGAAAGCTATGGCTAATGGAATGCCTTTTAGCTATCGTTTTCTGAACGATTCATTTAATGAAATGTATCAGAATGAGAGCAGAGTAGGGAAGATAGCCATGATCTTTTCCATACTGGCAATTCTTATT
>JBJMLT010000057.1:0-3389 GCA_045805165.1 Flavisolibacter sp. | reverse complement strand
CTCCGGCTACTATTACAAATAAAATAATAGCCAGCTTCATCATAACCATTATATTATTGGCAGTTCTGGATTCACGGATTCCGATATATACAATGTAAGTGATCAAAACAACAATAAGCAATGCAGGTATATTCATAATGATCCTGAAATTCCCTATCAGTGGGGATGTTTGCCATGCATTGTATGCATTGCGTATGCTTTCATCAATTGATGATAATGATTTTCCAGCTGCTAACGAATTAACTGCTTCACCATAGCCTTTATGAGCAGAAAAATAATCCATAGTAAGCCAAACAGGAATGTGTAAATGAAAGCCTTCCAATACTCTCACAAAATACTGGCTCCAGGAAATGGCTACTGCTATATTACCTATCGCATACTCCATTAATAGATCCCAACCAATGATCCAGGCAAAGATCTCTCCGAAGGCTACATATGAATAAGTATAAGCGCTTCCGGACACCGGGATTGTAGAGGCAAATTCTGCATAGCAAAACGCAGCAAATCCGCAGGCTATTGCTGTAAGTATAAATAAGAGAATTACGGCAGGTCCTCCATGGTAGCTGGCAGTGCCAATAGCGGTAAAAACACCCGTACCAATAACAGCTGCAATCCCTAAAAAAGTAAGGTCCTTAACCCTCAATACTTTTTTTAATCCCTCCTGATGACCATGAGCATCTGTCAATCCCTTTTCTGCTTCTTCTAAAATATTTGCTATCGATTTCTTCCTTAGTAAATGATTTGACATCAAAAGAATTTGAAAATATGAAGATTTGAAAATTTACATTCACTTCTGTCTTCTCGTTAAATAAAACGCCAACTGCTTCAATGGTTCTTTTCTTTTAGAAAGTACAGCTATATCCTCCAAATGCGCAAAGGCTTCATTTATATATCGCTCCTTTAATTCGTTAGCCCATTCGCCAACCTTGCAGGATTTAAATATGGAAAGTATCTGGTCAACTTTGTCCTCTTCATCTGTTTTCATAAGAGATCTCAGTTTTTTCTTCTGTTCTGGTCTTGCTGTTTCAATAGCATGGATCAATAAAAAAGTTTTCTTATTCGATTTAATATCACCTCCTATTTGTTTTCCAAATTTGTCAGGATCTCCAAACGCATCCAGGTAATCGTCCTGTACCTGGAATGCCAATCCTAACTTTCTTCCGAATTCATAAATAAGGTTTTGGTTACGTTCCCCCGCGCCCCCAAGTATGGCTCCCATTTTAAGGCTAGCTGCTAGTAAAACAGATGTTTTAAGACTTATCATATGCAGATAATCATCAAAACTTATAGTTTCTGTTTTTTCAAAATCCATATCCATTTGCTGTCCTTCGCAAACTTCCCTTGCGGTTTTATTGAATAGGTCCATAATGGAAAAAATATATTTGCCGGATACTTTATTCAAATAATCGTAAGCAGCAACCAGCATTACATCACCTGCAAGCAATGCGGTGCTGGATCCGTATTTTTCATGGATAGTTGCCATTCCCCTGCGTAGAGGCGCAGCATCCATTATGTCATCATGGATCAGGGTAAAATTGTGGAACAGCTCAATTGCTATTGATACATTCCAGGCATCAGATTTAATATCATCGAATAATTCATTTGCCATTAAACACATTGCAGGCCTGATGCGCTTTCCACCTAGTTGCAGGAAATACCTGTTAGGATCATATAATGAGGAAGGCTGGGCTGGGAAATGATCAATATTGAACTTTTCGGTGAATTGGTTGGAAAGGCTCTCAAAAGTTTGCATTTAATCTTCGTGCTTTTTCTTTTTTCTTTTTAGTTTGCCATGTTCTTCCTGATCAATCGTCGATGTAAGTACCCATTCGTAATCGAGCTGTCTTTTTACAATATTAGCTGCAATTACTTTGATCCTTACCTTGTCTCCCATTCTGAATTTTCTTCCGCTCCTCATACCAACAAGGCTGTAATCACTTTCAACCATTCTGAATTCATCGTATTCGGCAAGACTTGTTATACTTACCATTCCCTCACATTTATGTTCAATCGTTTCTACCCAGAAACCGAAGGAGGCAACTCCACTTATTATTCCCTCAAATTCTTCACCCAGAAAGTCCTGCATATACTCTACCTGCTTATATTTATTCGCTGCTCTTTCTGCATCCATCGCTGCTCTTTCCCTTTCACTGCAATGCTTGCATTTCTGTTCCAGCTTTTTATCGGGCTTGATATTCTTATTTAAAACATCTTCCAGTATCCTGTGAACCAGAATATCTGGGTATCTTCTGATAGGGGATGTAAAATGACAGTAATGCTCAAACCCTAATCCATAATGGCCAATATTCTCAGATGTGTAAATAGCCTTAGCCATTGTGCGTATGCCAAGCTGCTCAAGAACATGTTGTTCAGGCTTTCCATTTACATCCTTAAGCATTGTATTGAATGATTCAGCTGTTTTTTCAGGAGAAGAGGTATCGAACTTATGTCCGAATTTCCGGGCAAATGCCATAAATGGAAGTAACTTTTCTTCTGAAGGAAGATCGTGCACCCTATAAGGGAAAGGAAGAGGCTTTTTATTGATCTCTATTTTGGAAACATTTTCTGCTACATAACGATTGGCGAGCAACATGAATTCCTCTATCAATTGATGCGCTTCCTTACTTTCTTTAACAATAATGCCAACTGGCTTTCCTTTTTCATCTAGCTTGAACCGCACTTCCTGACTTGAAAAGTTTATGGCGCCGCTTTCAAATCTTTTCTTTCTTAATCTCTGCGCCAGGTTATTTAAAAGAAGGATCTCATCCCTGTATAAACCTTCTTCCTGCTCAATGATCTCCTGTACTTCTTCATATGTAAACCTGTGATCGGAATGTATAACTGTTTTACCCAGCCAGTATTGTTTTACCTGGCCCTTGGGTGTCATTTGAAATATAGCGGAGAATGTGAGCTTATCTTCTCTCGGTCGCAGAGAACATAATACATTTGAAATATGTTCTGGCAGCATGGGATTTACTCTGTCCGGCAAGTAAACAGAAGTTGCTTTATCATACGCGAATTCATCCAGTTTTGTATTGGGTAGTACATAATGACTAACATCTGCAATATGCACTCCTATTTCATAATTGCCATTCTTTAGTACCCGTATGGAAAGCGCATCATCAAAATCCTTTGCATCTACCGGATCAATAGTAAAGGTGAGTACTTCTCTGAAATCTTTTCTTTTGCTTATCTCATTCTCAGTTATTACCTCAGGTATCCTGGCTGCTTCTTCTAAAACTTCATCTGGGAAATTAATAGGAAATCCATTTTCAAGGAGTATTTCCTTCATCGCCACATCATTGGAATCTTCAGCATCCAATATTGTTATGATCTCTCCTACTGGCCTTTTCTTACTATCTTTTTCCCATTCCTTAATACGAACAATT
>JBJMLT010000056.1:0-7027 GCA_045805165.1 Flavisolibacter sp. | reverse complement strand
GCCATAGCATGCGCCCTGGATATGATTGCCGGCAGGTGGTAGGGATTCCATAGGTGGATTTTTAATTTTTATTGGAATTTCTTCATAAATAATTTCAAAATAATCATCAAGCAATAGTTCTCTCACTGAATACAAATAAGGATCAGGCCTTCCATGGCACCAGGCTACATATTCCGCGCATTCCATGGCATTGTCTGCAGCTGGTCCTGTTTTGCCTATCCACTCACCGGTGATCCTATACCACGCCTGGTGAATCAACAAACTGGCAAGATCATAATGCGTCCCTAGCTTATCGTTTGCTTTAATGCAAAACTCTTTTTCAACAATAGCCTTCTTTGGTCTCAGGATAACAATACTTGTTTTGTATCGTTCCAAGTAATATTCTAAAGGCCTTGCGATCACTCCACTCCCTTTAGCTTCATTTATCATTAGCCTACCCCAACTGCTCACAATCTGACCTGCATGATTAAGATTTACGCCTGTAAACCCTCGAACGCCGGCACTCACATAGCGAAGAGGTATGTAGGGAACAAAGTCACTACGGAACAATACCACGTCACCAGGCTGCAACCAAAGCAATTTTTTATTTTTATACAGGACAGGAAGCATCATAGGTTCGTCGCGATAATTTGGTTAATGCCGTTTGTCCGGATGGTTTCTGTTTCCGCTTTATTTTTATCGCCTATGGCCATAATTGCTTGGAGAAGATCCAGATATTGCGGCACCATGAGCTGTGGAATCAATGCATCTTTGATTTCTGCATTATCTACAGAGGCAAGTCTTTCCTGCTGAGAACCAATTATAAAATACATACTGGCTACCATGGAATAAGAAACTGTAACAGTCATCAATTGGGCTGTATCAAAACTGTTGTCAGGCTTTTTAAACTTGGCCAGTTGATTAGCATAGTTTCTTGCTTCAACAGATCCTTTGTCCGGCATTAATGCATAGATGAACCCGTGATGCTTACCTTTTAATGTAATGTCGATCTGTTTATTTACAATGCTATCTGGAACAAATTGAGCATAGGAAGCTGTAAAAAATAAAATTGTAAAAACTGATAAAAGTATTTTTTTCATATTAATAATTGATTTGTGCGCTTGCTAAAAAATTAGTTCCATTATATAGGCATTCGATATAGTCTGTTTTGTTTGGCGTGGTTGTTAACGTAGGTGCTGTACCACCCGGCCATTTAAAACTGGCCGGCCAGCTAACGGTTCTTGAGCCTGTTGCATCTTGGGTAAATTGGAAATAATATTTACCCGGAGTTGCATTGTTTAAGGTTAGTGTGGTAATGCTTGCCGCTAAATTGATTTGGAATATATTCCCTGTAGATAGGTCTATTGTTGTAGTTGCTGCTGCTGTTGTAGCTGTGGGTTGTGTTTGCGTTAGCTTTTGCAGTACCGTTGTCCCATCTTTTTCAAATTTTACAGGTACGGTGATTGTAGAACCGGAAGCAGAATAAACCAATTGAATTGCATTGGGGTTATTGGCTGCGGTTTGATCATCAAACACAAAGGATGCTCCAAAACTTTGTCCTGTATTTAAGGTCTGAGTACCTGTTGAATTAAATCCTAGTGTGCCTAAAGTGTAGCCTGTTACTGTTCCCAATTGGGAGCTATAAAAAGTATTGCCATTCATGTAACCAATGTTGGATCTACCCTGTACATTAGTGCCTCTTTCAAACGTCATCAATCCTCCTGCTGCACTACTAGCTCCACTATTAAGGGTTGCAACCGTTGATTCCAGAATAGAAAATACGCCACTACCGCCCACGTTTATTGAGGTATTACCAGCACCGCCGCCGCCAATCGTAGCACCTCCGCCGATCGTTCCTGTTCCAGTAATATTAAACGAACCAGTTTGACTGCCTGTTTGATTGAGTATTGCATCAGATGTGCTTACCAAATCTACCCATGCTCCATTTACATATTTTCTAACTTTATTGGTAGTGGAATTGTAGTACATATCACCATTAACATTGTTACTAACTGGATCTGATGTTAAGCTGACAAGGTTTATAACTCCATTTAAATTGGTTTTTTTTGTTACTGCATTAAACCTAATTAGCCAGTCAGAAAGAAATGGTGAATACACTTCTGTTATTCCGCTGAAACTAGGTTGCAGCCTTAGATCAACTGATCCGGTATTATTATTACCACCCGAAACAGTTAAAATATTAGTAGCTCTATTGTACGATATTTCTGATTTTATAAGACCATCACTACCATTGGAAAAAACAATCGAGCCGGTTCCAAAAGGATTCCTTTGTGCAATTGTAATTCCTACCTTGCCACTTCTGTTTTTACTTATGTGTAAGTCGGGAGCTAGATTTGGATTGCTTATTAAAACACTATCAGATATATAGGTTAGGCCATTAATCCATGAATTAGCTGTCTGTGATGAAGTATTCTGATTCTGTATATAATTAGCACTACCACTTATAGGGGCTGCATCAGTAATTCCATAAGCGCTTAAGGTAGTTGGATGTGATGTTATTTTACTCCATGCCAAACTACTTATCCAAGATGGATTAGTATAACTTCCACTCATTAAGGGATATAAACCGGCATGATTACCCCAACCAAAGGCAGTATTCCAATTGGAAATATTTGTACCGGTAATGCCATAAGCTGGAGAGGCGGTAAAGAAAGGATCTGTCTCTGCAGGCAGACCTACATCTATCCAAATAGTACCATTAAAAATTTTTAATTTATTGCTTGGCAGATCGTAAATCACAAGACCAGTAGCTGGACTGGTGATATCGTCTTTATTGCCCCTGGGGAAAAGTAATCCTTTAGTGGAACCGGTAGCTTTACCTAATTCCAAATAAGCACTAGGATGTGTGGCTGCGGCGCCTTGTTTACCAATATTTACCTGGCTCCAGAAACTATAATCCTTATAACCCATTGGCTGCACATATTGTGCTTGTACCAAAAAGGAAAATAAGAGTCCAATCGATAGGGTTAAGAATTTAAGAGAACGCATATATTTCATGTATTTCCTGATTAACTACTCCTCCTATATAATTGATCGTATTGCTGGCCACATCTTTTTGAATATGGCGGATGTTGGATGCTGCCCAATCGATATCTGCGGATCCATCGTCACAAGGCAGTGCCATACCACTGGCAAAAACCAATACTCTCTTTTGCGTTAAAGCATTGTTTGCATAAGCTGTATCTACATCAGTCATTGGAGATCCTGCAGCTCCCACCTGGAAGCGAGTAATAAGAGTGAATGAGGATCCTGCCGCTGGTACCACAACAGTAGTATCCAGGGTAAATGCAGCTCCTTCATATATAGGCACTTCTATAGGGTGCTGCCAGGCAAATGTTAAGGTCCTTTTCCTGGTTCCATTGTGATCCTCTGTTGTGTATTGATACAACAGAGTAGCGCCACTGTCTTCATTTCCGATCAGGCGCTTGTTGCCATCCTTATCCTGGATAATTAGTACCCAGTCATGAAATTGCATCGCCTGCAGGGAAAGGGTATTATTGGTCGTATTACCGGGTAACATTAACGTTACCACGATATCCATATAATTACCGGGCTTGTCTGCTTTTCCTTGTTGCGTAAAAGCCCGGTCCTTAGGAGATGATTCGGCGATGTAGAATGTGCCTCCAGGTTTCAGCTGGAGATCAGAGGTAATGGTGCCGGTTTGAGGATTGATTTCCGGCCACAAGAGTACGTCACCCCATTTAGCCAATAATACAGAACAGAGCCCCCCTGGATTAATGACCGGAGGTTTTCTAAGATGCTGAACTGGTAAGTAGATGTTTTCGTACACGGCTTAAAAATGCATACGTCCGCCTGCTCATGAAAGGACACGAAGAGTTTTGCAGCTCCATGGCGGATGAAATGGATGTATAAAGCGGTGGACAAATTCACCAGAAATATTTATTTTGTCCCTGTATAGAGCAAAGGACAAATTCACCAGAAAAAAAATTAAGCCCTGAGGTTGGGCTTATAGGGGGAGTTCATTTGCACTAGGAAGTTGTTTTTAGCAACTGAGCTTTTCTTATACCTGTAGTAACTCTTTTGCAAGGCTTCATAGGTAATATCCTCTTCCAGAATGATCTCATGTTTTCGGGCAAAGGCTTCAATGGTGGTCCTGATCTCCACGCCAAAAAATGTGGCGCAGTTAATAATCATGAACAGGTCCGCCCGAAAACAATTCTCCAGGTACCGGTTGATATTATAGATCTGTTGTTTGGTCAGTTCTAGGTCAATCCGGTAAAAGAAGTCTGCCGGCAATTGAAATTTCAACTGCGAATCAAAAAAGAGAAAAGCCTGGTTGATATTATGATGATTAAGCCGGTACAGAGGCCTGGCGGTCATTTTAGTAAAAATGGTATCGCCGAAGTCCGTTTTATGATCCAGCGTAACTGGATCACCGTATAAGCAGCTAAAATACTTTTTAATGTAGCCTTTACAGGGTACATTAAGAGAATAGGTGGATAGTGGCATTTTTCTAAGGTGGTGTTAATACAAATATATACTCTGTTGTTAGATATTTGCTACATTCGTTAGTAAATTCATCATGGCTTTGAATTTACTAACCCTGGACTGTATGGAGGTTCCAGGGTTTTTCTTTTTGTTAGGCATCTAACGGTAAACTCTTACTCAAAATCTGTTAAATATCAGTATGCACCTTCGAGGTAGTTCTTTGATACAGGTTTTGCTTGATAAGTTCCTGGTCGATCAGCTGTAGCCATTCCGACCGGATCACATTTAAATATTCCTGGTTGGATGGAATAGGTAGTGCCAGCAAGGTTTTGTACAGCACCACACCTTGGGCAGGAGTAAACTTAAAAGTTAATTTATAGCCTTTAGTAGTGACCAGCTTGCGGATCAGAAGATCCTCAATTTCTTTTAGCAGGCAGTTGATCACAATAGCAGAAAGATATTCCTCACTGGCCAGGCTCTTATAGGCAAGGTTGTTTAACCTGGTTTGCTTAAATAAATTGATATAAGGAAAAAAATGATTCCTGACCGCTTCTGTATAATGGCGAGTGGTACGTAGTTCGATCATTTCTTTAAAACTTGTTTAGTCAATTCTATTTTTAAATCTGGCTTCAAGATTTTAAATGTCTCAAATACCAGGTCTATAAAATCTTCTTTATCCAAGGCCGTTATTTTAGCGATAACACTACTGTCACTTTCTTCAGTGGAATATTCAAAATGATATTTAGGGTCCTGGTTCATCTGAATAAGGATATCTATGATCCCTGATATCAGCTTTTGAGATCCTTTAATTTTTACATATTCAAGTCGAACTTCTGGCATACAAAAAGGTTTAGTTGTTAATAATTCTTTTCCAACTCCACAGTTAACCTAGAAGTACGAAAGTGTAGAAATCATAAATTATACATTTTAAGGGCCATTTTATAGGCCTCCTGCAGCCTATGAAAAGCTTCATTGCTACCATTGACTGTATCCGGATGGACTTCTTTGGCTTTACTTTTATAAGCTGAATGAACAACATTTATTGAAGCTGGCTTCGCTGATAATCCAAGTGTTGACCAGATATCTTTTTCTGAAAAGGTATTTTCTGGAAGGGCTTTAAAGCCGGTAAAAACATCATGAGCTTCACCCACTCCCCATCTCTCAATGCCGCGCATCGCAGCTATATGGGCTGCAATAGCAGCCACGTTATCTTCAACCCGGTCCCATTTATCACAAGGCAGGCAATAAGGTTTTCCATCCAAGGTAAAATATACTGCGACTCCTGGATCCTCGGGTTGCTTCCAGCCAGAATAAGGTAGGCCATTGTTTTTAATGGGAACATTCGATGAAATAATAATGGAATCCTTGAGAACTCGATAGGGATGGCCAACCCTGCTATATTTAGTGAGTTCTGAAAGTACCCTGTTGCAGGCTTCAGCTAAAGAAACATTCTTTTTAGTTTGATAACTATAGGAACTAATTCCATTAGTCGAAGTTTTGATTTCCCTAACATGAAAAGCAGCTCTCTTGCGCTGATCAGCTGGAGTCCGTTTTTTGTTTAATGGCCAATATAATGGGTAGGCTTCCATCAGTTTAAGATTAAATTTTGTGAATCAGATATCATTTGAAGCAAAAGATTTTTAAATACCTCCGCTTTCCATGGATCATGGATCTCAACTTTATAATAGATCCTTCCATCCTCTTGCTCTTCCCTGGTACCTTGGAGCATTTCAATTTCTAAAATGGCATATTTCTTAAGTATAGCCTCAATCATCGGAGTGATTGTCATTGTAAGTATAGCTGGCTCATTTCCGAACTTATTGATATTAATTGTTCCCTGGCTCTGTTTTGACATTGAGTAGATTTATGCAGCATTATAAATAGAAGCCTGCAGCTGAGATAATTTGCGGAGATCTACCAGGAATTGGTTCGAGAAGTGTACCAACGGGTTCACTTGATGGGACAAGTCAGAAATACTTTTGATTTGTCCCATTTCTATTTCCCTGAAAGCCTCTCCCAGACTATATATCAGTTGCACAGCTTCATTGATCCGAGTGGTTCGATATCCAACTCCGTCAAATTGTAATTTTTCTGGAAATATCGAACCAATAAGTTCTCTCTTTTTTATTGTTGTAAATTTTTCATACGCAATATCTAATTCATCTAACAACACTAATGCATTATCCATCATAGGTGCAATATCTGTCACAGTAGAAGTTAACTCCGGTAACTTTGCTTCCAGCCGGCTAATAGATTGCTCACATTCTCTTTTGATGGTTTTATAATCGTCTGGTTCCAATCCATCAGAGAGAAGTAATTCACGGGCCTTATTTTGCCTTTCTTTTAGCCGGTTCATTTCCTGCTGGATAAGTATTAGTTCTTGCTGACGAATCTTGTGCGTTTGTATCTGTAAATCTTCCAGATAAACTTTATATAAATGCCCCACTGCAGGATGTGGTTTCCATTTACTTAATTCATTTTTAAAGGCATCTTCTGCCAATTCTGATTTATAGCGCACACCGCAACTGGAAATACAATGATAGTAATGATAATAACTTTTCCTGCCTTTGGAGGAGCT
>JBJMLT010000055.1:0-6720 GCA_045805165.1 Flavisolibacter sp. | reverse complement strand
CGGGGGTAATAGGATCATTGGCTTATACATTCTCGGATACTTTCTGGTTCAGTGCTGTAGAGGGAGAAGTATATGCTTTTTCATCTCTGTTTACAGCCATATTATTCTGGGCGATGCTTAAATGGGAAAGGGCCGATCAGGTAGCCGGTTCAGATCTGCAAGCGAAAAACAGAGCAGATAGGTGGATAGTGTTTATTGCATTTGCCATTGGACTTTCCATCGGAGTGCATTTATTAGGATTGTTAAGTATCCCGGCGATTGTAATGATTTACTATTATAAAAGATATCCTTATACCCGAAAAGGAGCGATCCTGGCTTTTATAATCGGTTGTATTATTACAGGAATCGTTCAGTTGGTTATTATTCAATGGTCAGTAGCTGCGGCAGGAAAGTTTGATATCTTTTTTATTAACAATTTTCATCTGCCATTCTTTTCTGGATTTGCTTTCTTTTTTCTTCTTATAGGCATATTGGTTTGGAGGGGTATGATTCTGGCAAATAAAAAAGGATGGTATTTTTTAAGATTAGGATTATGGTCCTTCTCTTTTATCATGCTTGGCTATTCGGTTTATGTATCCATATTGGAACGCTCCAATGCCAATCCACCTATTGATATGAATAAGGTTGATAATCCTATGAATCTCGCCTATTATCTTGGAAGAGAACAATATGGCTCGCAGCCTGTTTTATATGGAACCCATTTCCTCGCTCAACCTGTAGATGTTCAGGAAAGCAAAACAAGGTATGTAAGAGGAAAAGATTCATACATAGCCTTACCTCCGGAGAAAGAATATAAGTATGATAGTAAAGACTATCAGCTTTTTCAAAGGGTTTGGGATGCTTCTAACGATCAGGGACATTCTGATTATTACATTCAATGGTTAAATCTTGATCAGGTTACAGCAAGACAAACTGCTTTAGTAACTGGTGTTAGTGATGGAATTATACAGGTGCAGGATCAGAGAGGTAAAACAGATACCTACCAGGTTCCTGATGATTATTCTGTCCATGTCCAAAGAGGCCAGGTTGTTCAACAGGGATCTCCTATAGCTATAAAAACTCCCACATTAAGCACAAGTATCAACTGGTTCATGACCTATCAGACAGGCTATATGTTCTGGCGCTATTTTATGTGGAACTTTGCCGGAAGGCAAAACGATTTAAAAGGATCAGGGAATATTCGCGATAGTAACTGGCTTTCCGGAATTTCATTGATAGATGATCTGCGCCTCGGTGATCAATCTAAATTACCACAAAGCATCAGAGATAATAAGGCTGCAAATAAGCTTTTCATGTTGCCATTTATATTGGGCATATTAGGTTGTGTATTTCAATTCTATAAAAACAAAAAAGATTGGTTTGTCACTTTCCTGATGTTTTTCTTTACTGGACTGGCCATAGTTATTTATTTGAATCAGCCGGGTAACCAGCCAAGAGAGAGGGATTACACTTTTGCAGCAGCATGTTATGCCTTTTCTATTTGGATAGGGCTTGCAGTTATAGCAATTTCACAATTAGCTATTGAAAAAAAGGAGAATAGAAGTCAGGGACGAATTTTAGTATTAGGCTCTCTACTCACTTTGATTATATTATTATGGAGTGATATAAATAATATGAATGCGCATACAGTAATGGCAGCTATTCTAGGCTCGTTGCTATTTGCAGTTATTTCGGCCGGTTTGATGTATGTTATAAAAATAATAAACAAGCCTGCAGTGATTCTAAAATACAATGGATTGATTACAGGAATGATTTGCCTGGCAATCCCTGTCATTATGGGATTCAGTGAATGGAATGATCACGACAGAAGCAAAAAAGTTCTGGCGCCGGATATGGCTAAAGATTACTTGAATAGTTGTCCACCCAATGCTCTTCTTATAACGTTTGCAGATAACGATACCTATCCTCTCTGGTATGCTCAGGAAGTTGAAGGAGTCCGTCCTGATGTAAGACTAATGATCACTACATTAATGGGATTCGACTGGTATGTAAACGAACTCAGAAGGAAAATAAATGATAGCGCACCTTTTGATTTAATATGGAATGAAGATCAGATCAGGGGACTTTCCTTTCTTGGTTATAAGCCTGATGGTACCGAAAATAAACCTATGCTTCTTTATGATGTATTAAAGAATAAAATAGGCCCAATGCTTAATGCTGAAGATAAATCAGAATCAGCATCATTTGCTAACAGACATTTATTAATTCCTGTCGACACTTCTTACGTTAGGAAAGCTGGAATGATAAAGGCGAATGATCAGGTTTCATCTCAAATCCAGATCGATATTCCTGATAATAAATCATACCTGACCCTGGATCAACTGGCAATTTTAAATGTTCTGGCTGCAAATAATTGGAAACGTCCGGTTTGCTTTACAATGCCTTATGGCGATATAGGATTAAATCCATATTTAAGACAACAGGGAATGGTTTATCAAATGGTTCCGGTAAAAAACAATGAGCAGAGCTCCCTGGATGCTGATGTAACCAAAAATCTTTTACTTAATAAATTCCGTGGAGGCGGTGCCAATGTTCCAGGCGTATATTTCGATGAAGAGAATAGAAGTCATTTACTCACCATTAGGCAGACATATGCTATTGAAGCAAATGCATTGGCAGATCAGGGAAGATATGATGAAGCAAAAGAGGTTCTGAATAAATCGGAAAGCATCATTAAATCTGATGACCTCCCTTATGCGATGGTTAGCCGGGATAATATGCATAATCGTATATCCATGCTTTACTTACAGGCGGCTTATAAAGCAAAGGATCTGTCGCTTGCTAATAAGTTGGACCAGGCATTAAGAAAGGATACGAACGATCAGAAAAACTATTATGCATATGTAAGAAATTTCAGGGAAGAAAATTATGGACCTTTTGCCAATGATGACCAGCAATGTGATCAATTATTAAATATAATGGATCAATGGAAAAAAGAATATAATGCTGCTCCGATAGTAAAAGAATTTCCTGGACAGATGAGGAAATAGTCCATAATGAGGAACATTCCTGGTTATTTAAAAGAATATGCAATTGCAATAGATAAAAGAGTTTTATTATTAGCCTCTTTATTTATTGCAATTGCTATTTTTATTAATTACCATTTTGATCTCAATGATCAAATAAATACATCATCACTTCCATTTCGCTGGTTTAGTTGGTACATGATCTTTTTACTGGCTTTCCAGTTTCCATATCTCTTGACTTGGGTATTCGGAATTAAAAATTCTTATACAGATAAAAAGTTCCGGATATTAGTTTTTATTGCTCCCATCCTCTTCGCATGGAAAATGGCTTTTGAGATCCATTTCCATTTTTCTAACATATATCCTGTGGACAGCTATTGGAACATGGTAATTTATTGGCCATTCAAACTGCTGATCATTACTTTGTTTTTATTGATTATCTGGAAAGTATTTGATAAAGACCAGCCATTCTATAGTACTTCCACAAAAGATTTCAATGCAGCTCCTTATTTTTTAATGCTGTTGTTTATGATGCCTCTCATTGCATTGGCATCTACTCAGTCGGATTTTCTTCATGTGTATCCTAAGCTGAAAAATGTTTCTTATTTATCACTTTACCATAAGCATAATATCTGGTACAAATTATTATTTGAGCTTTCATACGGATCTGATTTCTTTTCAATAGAATTATTTTTCAGGGGATTTCTTATTATGGCTTTTACTAAATGGGCTGGCAGGAATGCTATATTACCAATGGCCTGCTTTTATTGCATCATTCATTTTGGAAAGCCATTAGGTGAATGTATAAGTTCTTATTTTGGGGGATTGATTCTCGGAGTCATAACCTATCATACCAAAACCATATACGGTGGCTTAATTGTACATTTAGGAATAGCATGGATGATGGAGCTCGGTGGCTATATTGGAAATAACTTTTGACTTATTCCCGACCTCCCGATTCCCGATTATTGACGATTCACGATTGACGATTCACGACTTTTAACTTTTAACTTTTGACTTATAGAAAGTATTCCAGACCCCCTGATTCCATTATGTATCTTTGCTTCTGCAGGCCAGGCTATCGATCCCGATTTTATCGGGATAGGAAAGTCCGGACAGTACAGAGCAATACACCGGTTAACAACCGGCTTTTCTGCCCCGGCAGAAAACGAGAGAGTGCCACAGAAAATGACCGCCATGTATGTATTTTACATACATAGTAAGGGTGAAAATGTGGGGTAAGAGCCCACAATTAATGCAAGTAATTGTATTAAAGGGTAAACCTTGTATGCTGAAATGCCACGTAAAGGATCGCTTGAGGACTGCTCGTCCAATGATCCAGGGTAGGCAGATAGATCTTTTCAGTAATGGAAAGACCAGATAAATGATAGCCATTCCATTTTTAGTGGAAAACAGAATCCGGCTTACAGGCCTGCAATTTTTTAAATATTCTTTAGCTAACAGCTATCGGCTATCAGCTATCAGCTATCGACTTACAGCTATCAGCTATCAAACATCAGACATCAATAATCACCTATCAGCAAATTCCCATTCCCGATATCCGATTCCCGGAAATTCACGATTGACGATTGACGATTCACGATTGACGATTGACGATTGACGATTCACGATTGACGATTGACGATTGACGATTCACGCTTCACGGTTCCCGTCACTTAAAATACACTTCCGTAGCTCCATATCCAAAGGAAGGATGGTACTGGTTTACAAAGCTTTTTACTTCTCTTTTTAATCGCAGCTCATCATGTATTTCATCTCTAAGTCTGCCACTTCCTACTCCATGAATAATTATTAAATGGGACTGATGATGTGCAATGGCAAGATCATACCATTTCTCAAATTCTTTTAATTGAATATCCAGTATCTCAGAATTCGATAAATGTTCCCAATCATTTGTCAGCTTTTCAATATGAAGATCTATAACTGTTCTGGCAGGAGGTAAATGCTTTCTTGTTTCTTTTGCATCATAGATCTTTATTCCTTTGGCTGCTAAGGAACTGACATCTATAGGATCTTCAACCAGTTTGTCAGGATAATTATCAAACAATTTGTAGGAAAATGTAGCTTCTCCCTTTTTTCTTATCTCTTCAATCTTAGCGAATAATTGCTTTGGCTTTAATTTTAAGCTGGCTTCATAATAGTCAGCTTTCTTTTTATCTGGCTGAATAATTGAAAATTCGAAATTAAAAGAAGGACTATCATTCATATCTTCAAATGGAACATCATGAATATAAAAATCAGAAAACGGAAGTATTTCATTCTTTAGTTCAAAATCTGATTTACCAAAAAAATTAAGGTTATAAATGAACCTGTATGCAATATCTGTACGGTTAATAAGATGCACTTTCAGTTCATCTACCACATCATCTCCAAATTCATCAGTATCGATAACAGGAAGAAATGATATCCATACTCCGTCATTTACTTTCGGTTTAGGGGCATTTTCCTTTTTAATATCCTCTGCAAATTTTCGTTCTTTCTTTTTAGGAAAAAGTTGCTTCTCAGAAAATCGCTTGTAATATGGAAAGTCGATCTGGTCCATATAAGCAGGGAACTTTACACCTCTCACTTCTACCATTACCATTTTATCGTTGATAATATCTATGATCTCTCCCTCCTCATTCGAATGCAATATCAGCACTTTATCTCCCACCTGATACTTCATATGATAAAGTAAATTATAAATTTAAAAGTGCCCCGAACCTCATTTTTCACTAATTCCCGTTTTCAAATTGCCTAAATGACTATTCTTAAATCCGTAAGTAAAATAAATACATAACCCCACCACAAGCCATATTACAAAACGAAGCCAGTTCGTATAGCTTTCCTGCGACATAAGATAAAAGCAACTCAATAAACCAAGCACTGGTATTATAGAGAAACTATTAATATAAGAAAGAACGGTAACTATTGTGGCTACGATCCAAAAGGCAAGCATGGGAAAACCCTCTTTAGTTATGAGAGATCTGAAATGCTCCGGAGCAAACCGGTATATAAGTATAACAGAAAGAATATAAATACCTGGAATAATATATTTACTATTCATATAAGGTACTTTGAATTTAGATTCCGGTTTATTTGGTTGCTTTTCCAATACCAAAACACCACCACAAACCAATACAAACGCAAACAAAGTACCAATGCTTGTTAATGCAATAACTACATCCAGGTTTAGAAATAATGCAGGTATTCCAACAACGAATCCTGTGAGCACTGTTGAAAAGGATGGTGTTTTATATTTTGGATGTATCCTTGAAAATATTTTAGGTAACAGCCCATCCCTGCTCATGCTCATCCATATACGAGGCTGACCTAACTGATACACCAAAAGAACTGAGGCAATAACAAAGATGGCACTAATGGAAATGATACCAGCAATCCAGTTAGTCGTTCTTGAATGCTGATCCTGAAAAACAAATGCGAGAGGATCTGCCACATTCAATTTTGAAAAATGCGTCATGCCAGTTAGTACTAGTGTAAGTACTATATAAAGCGCAGTACAAATAAAAAGCGTATTGAACATGGCCTTCGGAAGGTCCCTTTGAGGATTATGACATTCTTCCGCCGTAGTAGAAATAGCATCAAAGCCAATATATGCAAAGAATACAGCGGATACTCC
The DNA here is from genome assembly GCA_045805165.1 of Flavisolibacter sp. Lineage (GTDB taxonomy): Bacteria > Bacteroidota > Bacteroidia > Chitinophagales > Chitinophagaceae > Flavisolibacter. The sequence continues at coordinate 114 of JBJMLT010000055.1, read as the reverse complement.
ACTCATCACTCCTGAGAACCCATTAGGCATAAAATTGCTAAATTTAAAATTATTTAAATAAAACGGTTTGTTTATTATTATATATATTATTATAGTCTTGTTGTTAATTAGTTT
>JBJMLT010000054.1:0-3284 GCA_045805165.1 Flavisolibacter sp. | reverse complement strand
TATCTCTGTATCCTCCACCGCCACCGCCACGATTATAACCGCCGCCGCCGCCGTTACCTCCGCGATTGAAGCCACCGCCTCCACCGCCTTTCTTAAAACCACCGCCTCCGCCGCCGCCGAAGCTTCTCTTCTTGAAGCCACCGCCGCCACTTCCGCCTTCTTTTGGACGTGATTCATTAACAACTAAATTTCTTCCATCCACTTCACTGCCATTTAATTGAGCAATTGCAGCTTGTGCCTGTTCATCGTTAGGCATTTCAACGAAGCCAAAACCTTTGCTTCTTTGAGTGAATTTATCCATAACGATTTTTGCTGAAGCAACTTCACCATAAGGGGTGAAAAGGTTGGCTAAATCCTGATCTTTCAGGTTCCAACTGAGGTTTCCTACGTAAATGTTCATTTTGCGAAATAATTTAAAAAATAAAACAGTGTTAACAGCCCTGAAAACAATGAACATTTACCAACGTTCAATGAAATGTGAAACTGAAAGAACACCAAAACGTAACGAATATATGAAAAATTAATTCAAATACATATATATGGAAAAAATAAAGCTGCATGACAATACAGCTTTATTTTTTTATATTATTTGTGGTATAAACAGGTTTACTATTAGGGCTTTAGAACAAATATTATATTATATTTTAATTGGCTCATATTGATCATAAAGTCCGGATCAATTACAGTCAATCCACTAAACCTAAAAACCTATTGCTTCACAAATGTGGAAGTTTCTATCTTTCCGTTTCCATCGTCTAAACGTAAAATATACATTCCAGCGCTTAGATTGCTTACATCAATAATCGTATTAGAAGTACCTACGCCAGGCGTAAGCGCTTTAATTACTTTACCATCCATAGTGGTAATCAATGCTTTTGCATTGAAAGCCAGCTTTTTATGCTGTAGGGTGATCTGGCTTTGAGCAGGTGATGGATATATAACCATTGTGTTGGCATAGCTGTTATTAGCTACCAGCTTTACAATGGGACTATATTTGAAAGATCCATCCAGATCGAGACTTCTTAAGCGATAGAATAATATTCCGGTTCCTGCATTCAGGTCATTATAAGAATATACTTGTTTTTCCTGTGCAGCAACAGATCCTACCTGTGTAAAGTTTCTGCCATTTTCGCTTCTTTCAATATCGTATTCTTTAACATGGATCTCAGTGGCCACGTCCCAGCGCAGGTAAACATTATTCTTTTCACGAGTAGCTACTATGCCAAGGAAAGTGACAGGTAATGGCAAAGGTGCCGGAGCTGCATTCGTTAATGCAAAATTGTCAAATGTTACATTGGCTGCGTTCGATTGAACATAGAATGTAAATTCAAAGCGGTAAGCTTCTCCGTTGTGAAGATCCAAATCATTCAATTGCAGACAGAGAGTTCCAGAAGTGGAAGGAAGAACCGGCCAGTTGGGGCTGCCGCCACCAATAGGAGGACCAACAATATTGGCTGCAAGGATATCTGCTGTGCCTGTGGTTACGTTTGGACGAATAACTCTGATCCGATAAAGGGTATTAGCGGGTGCTGTATAAGTAAAGCCTACAACTACAGTTCCGTTTGGGGCATAATTTGTATAAATAGGAGAAATCAGGCTTGTTTCATAAGGATTAAATGTAGGGGTATTGCCGCTTAATAGTCCGTTGGGACCAGGACCTGTCCAGGTAAAATCATAATCGAACTGGTCGGAATAAATACTTGGGGTGGTAAATCCTCCTGTAGAGTCATTAAAATTCTGAACAACTGAACAATCTGTGCTAGTGGTAACGGTGGTCGGATTTTGTGCGAAAACCAGGCTTACCATAGCAACGCAGGAGGTAGTTAAAAGGGTTTTGAATAAAGAGTAGAAATACTTCATAGTCGCATTATTAATTAGTGATTAATACAGATTATGTTTTCCAGAAGAGTGGACAGCAGGTTTTTACGACTATAGGAAAATGGATCCTTAGTTAAGGTTTATCAAAAATTGTTCCCGCTAAATGAGTTGATGGAGATGGAATTAATTGAATTTGCTTCAAATAGGGTAGGAGATCGGGATAGAGATAATATATAAAAAAAGCCCACAAAATTGATGTGAGCTTTTTTTCTAAGTTTTTTTGGGGTTATTATTCAGCAACTACTTCAAAAGCTACTTCAGCATGCTTACCATTTCCAAAGTCAATAGCAGCTTTGTATGTACCAAGCTCTTTAACTTCATCTGTGATCTGTATCTTTCTGCGGTCAATTTCATAACCTTTCTGATCTCTTATAGCTCTGCTGATCTGAAGTGGAGTTACGCTACCAAAGATCTTTCCGCTGGTACCTGTTTTAGCGCCAACTTTAAGAGGAGATTCATTAAGCCTGGCAACTACGTTATTAAATTCGGCCAGCATTTTATCTTCCTTCTTTTTAACCACTTTAAGTCTTTCTTCAAGCTGCTTGCGGTTGGAAGGGTTGGCTTCTAAAGCTAATCCACGTGGAATAAGGAAATTACGCGCATATCCATTCTTCACCTTTACTAATTCGTTCTTTCCACCCAGGTTATCTACATCTTTAATTAATATGATATCCATAATATTTGTTTTACCCAATGCCTGTTCAAAATTGAGCAGGTACTGTCTTCCTTTTCGTCTTGTAACGGCAGGAGTTAGAGTTAAAAATTTATTTTAAAAGATCTGTAACGAAAGGTAATAAAGCCATTTGACGGGCTTTTTTTACTGCATCGCTTACTTTACGCTGGTATTTTAAAGAGTTTCCTGTAAGACGGCGGGGTAATAATTTACCTTGTTCGTTCAGGAACTTCTTCAAAAATTCAATGTCTTTATAATCTATATACCGGATGCGATATTTCTTAAAGCGGCAAAACTTCTTAGGACGCTTTTCGCTTTTAATGGCTGTCAGGTATTTTATTTCATTTGCTTTTGCCATGATTAAGCCTCCTGTACTTTTTCTGTTCCGGTAGGTACGCCACTTCTCTTTCTTGCATTATACTCGACGGCGTATTTATCGAGCTTTGTAAGCAAATGACGAAGTACAGATTCGTCACGCAGAAGCTGGATCTTCAGCTTCTCATTGAAGTCGGATGGCGTAGTAAATTCCACTACCCAGTATAAACCTGTGGTTTTTTTCTGAATGGGATACGCCAGTGATTTTAATCCCCATGCATTTTCCGCAACGATTTTGCCACCGTTCTCGGAAACAAGCGATGTGTACTTTTTCTGAGCATTCTTATATTCGTCGTCGCTCAGAACCGGGGTAAAAATCACCATCAATTCGTAATTGTTCATTACCCTTGTGTTTGTT
>JBJMLT010000053.1:0-7277 GCA_045805165.1 Flavisolibacter sp. | reverse complement strand
ATAACCAGCTGGCACTATTATTTGTATCAGCAGTATATGGCCGAAAGAAAATGGCACATTGGATGTTCTGGTTTTCACTATAGGGAATGGAAAGAAATATTTTACCCTAAAGGAATACCCCAATCCAAATGGTTTAACTTTTACTCCAGCCAATTCAATACACTTGAAATAAATAATACATTTTACAAATTTCCAGAACTAAAATTATTTGAGAATTGGTATAATAAAGCACCAGCAGGATTTACTTTTTCCGTAAAAGTTCCCGGAACAATTACTCATTATAAGCAATTCAAAGAAACAGAGACATTAATGAAAGATTTTTATTCAGTGGCTAAAGAAGGCCTTAAAGAAAAGCTTGGCTGCATATTGTTCCAGCTTCCTCCAAAAACTGTATTCTCTATGGAAAAGCTGCAGATCATTTTATCACAAATCAATATGTTCTTTTTTAATGTAATTGAATTCAGAAATATAAGTTGGTGGCGAAAAGAAGTAATTGAGGAATTATCAAAGCATAACATTGCCTTTTGCGGAGTAAGCTTTCCTAGTTTGATCAGCGATGCCATAACTAATTCTTCAGTAGCCTACTACAGATTTCATGGAGTTCCAAAATTATATCATTCACAATATGAAACTACTTTCCTGGAAAAGATCATTGACCAATTAAAACAAAGCCAGAGTAACGAAATCTATATTTATTTTAATAATACTGCATCTGCGGCAGCAATTGAAAATGCAAGAGAAGTTATTAAGATGACAAGAAACAATTAATTAAAGTTTTATCTTAACTGAATGATAAAACAAATGCCCTGGTTTGAAAGAAGTTTTCATTTTGATTTTCCTGTTGGGCTTTTTCCTATTATTTTCAGCAGGCTGGAGGGAAGTATATTCAGATTATCTGTTATTACTCAATCTGCAACAGAAGAAAAGCTTACATATAATGTTACGGGTTGGTCGGTCAAAGAACATATAGGTCATTTATCTGATCTGGAAGAATTATGGTGGAACCGCCTCAATGATTTTCAACAAAAAAAGGCAATGTTGACTGCAGCAGATCTTACAAATTCAAAAACTAAAAAGGGTGGACATAATGATAAGGCACTTGAATTACTTTTAAGCCAGTTTGCATTGGAAAGGCAAAAAATATTAGAGACCGTATACGGATTTGATGAAGAAATGCTTTTAAGAACTTCAGTGCATCCAAGACTGAAGCAACCTATGCGGTTGATTGATTCTTTATATTTTGTAGCTGAACATGATGATCATCACATATCGGCTATTTCAAACCTCCTTAGAAAACCATAACCGCATTAACATGCTATATTGAACTATCCATAGTTAATTACATTTAACGATTTAAACTATCCAAAAAGATGAAAAGATTTTCAGGCTTTCTTTTTCTATTAGCTTTCTTAAGTGGATCCTCTCAAAAGAATATTGATGCTCTGATAAAAGCAGAAAAGGATTTTGCTGCTTACTCAGTTGCCAATGGAATGAAAGATGCATTCTTAAAATACCTCGATACATCCTCTGTAATATTTGAAAAAGGCAAACCTGTTAAAGGACTTGAAACATGGAACAAAAGAGAAAAAGTTACAGGGATCTTGAATTGGCATCCGGTTTATGGTGAAATTGCATTATCCGGGGATTTGGGATTTACTTCTGGCCCATGGACCTTTCAACCTAAAACGATAAAGGATAGTATTGTTTCAAGAGGCTGTTTTAATTCAGTATGGCACCTTGACGTGAATGGAAAATGGAAAAATATTGTTGACCTTGGTGTAAGTAAAACTCCTGCAGATTCCCGAAGAATTCTTAAAATGAATGTTTTAAAACGTGGAAATAGTGGAACGGAAAATGAATTACTGTTGGCTGAAGAAACATTTGAAAAGGAGGTGGCAACAAATATTAAATTCGCATACAAAAATTATTTATCCCACCAATCCATTTTATGTAGAAATGGCGTTCTTCCCGCTTATGATCTGAATGAACAGATTTCAATCATTGAAGCAACTCCTGCCGGAATTGAATTTATAAATAACGGTTATGGCATTTCAGGTAGCGGAGACTTAGGTTACGTTTACGGAACCGGAGCTTTAAATGGTAAAAACTTTAATTTTCTAAGAGTTTGGAGAAAAGAGAACAGTGGGTGGAAGCTGGCATTGGAAGCCCTTCCGTATTGATTTACAATACCGGTTTTCAATGAAATACTTATTTTTGCGACAATTTATCCCTTATCAGGCAGCAATAAGACCGGTTGGTGAAATTATCAAAGGCATTTTAACCTTATATGTTAATCGTTTTAACATTTGTCAGGCTAAATCTGACAATGCCTTATTTATATTGCCGCGGGAATCTGAAATTGTAAATCAAAAACTTAAAATCTAACATGGCAGATCTATTTGAACGTCTTTTGAAAAACCAGGGTCCTTTAGGACAGCATCGTGAAAGAGCTCATGGTTATTTTGCATTTCCAAAACTCGAGGGTGAAATAAGTAGTCGAATGAAATTCCGTGGTAAGGAAGTAATAGTCTGGAGTTTGAATAATTACCTAGGATTAGCAAATCACCCGGAAATAAGGAAAACTGATACTGAAGCTACGAAGCAATTTGGCCTGGCCTACCCGATGGGGGCGCGTATGATGAGTGGAAATACCAATCAGCATGAGCAACTGGAAAAAGAGCTTGCTGAATTTGTTGGTAAGAAAGATGCCGCTTTATTAAACTATGGTTATCAGGGCATGGTAAGCATTATTGATGTTTTATGCAGTCGCCATGATGTAATAATCTATGATGCGGAAAGCCATGCTTGTATTATTGATGGTTTGAGACTACATCCGGGCCACCGTTATGTATTCAAGCACAATGATATGGAGGACTTTGAAAAACAATTACAGAGAGCAACTTTATTAATAGAAAAGCAAGGTCAGGGGGCTATACTGGTAATTACTGAAGGAGTATTTGGAATGGCAGGGGATCAAGGAAAGCTGAAAGAAATAATTGCTCTGAAAAATAAATATACGTTCAGATTACTTGTAGATGACGCACATGGCTTTGGTACCTTAGGTAAGTCAGGAGCGGGTGCAGGAGAAGCGCAAGACATTCAAGATAAAATAGATCTTTACTTTTCCACTTTTGCAAAATCAATGGCATCAATTGGTGCTTTTGTAGCAGGTGACAGGCAGATCATTGATTATATCAGGTACAATATCAGAAGCCAGATCTTTGCAAAAAGCCTTCCTATGGCATTTGTTATAGGAAACCTGAAGCGCTTGCAAATGTTACGCACTATGCCGGAATTAAGAGAAAAGCTTTGGTATAATGCAAAGAAATTACAGGCAGGATTAAAAGAACGTGGATTTGATATAGGTAAAACCGATACCATGGTTACACCGGTGTATATGAAGGGAGGCCTTGAAGAGGCTACAGCTATGGTTATGGACCTTCGGGAAAATTTTGGAATATTCTGTTCTATTGTAGTATATCCGGTAATTCCAAAAGGACATATTATATATCGATTGATACCTACTTCGGCTCATACTGATTCAGATATTGAAAGAACATTAGAAGCGTTCAGCGAAACAAAGCAAAAACTGGATGCGGGTGCATATAAAGCAGAGGCAATTCCTGATATGGCTGAGAGCCGTTAAATAAAATTTGAACCCATTATAAGGCACCGGAAAGCGGTGCTTTTTTATTTCCTCTTATTTTTACATCAAACTACACACATGAAAGTATACCTGATGCTACTATTATTCGTACCATTTCTTTCAATAGCCCAAAAGAAAAAGATTACCCTTGATGATATTTTTAAGAAAGGAACTTTTACTGCTGAAAGAGTAAGTCCTTTTGAAAATAAATTAAAAGACAGTCTCTTCGATCCTTCCCAGATCGTAGATGAAAAAGGAAAAAAGCTAGATACAAGGGAATATATAGTAAGTCCAGATAAAAAAAGAATTCTATTCTTTAATGGTCGTGAACCTATTTACCGCCGCTCTTCAAAATCCACTGTATATGTTTATGATGTTGCCGGAAAGAAAGCTTTACTATTAAATGAAGGTAAAATACTACATCCCACTTTTTCACCTGATGGAACTAAAATAGCCTACGTGTTTAATAATAATCTATATATCTACGATTTTGCCAATTCGAAAAGCATTGCTGTTACAAACGATGGAAAATGGAATAATATAATTAATGGCAATTGTGATTGGGTGTATGAAGAAGAGTTTTCGTTTTCAAGAGCATTTGAATGGAGTCCAAATGGAGCCTATCTCGCTTATTACAGATTTGATGAAAGCAAGGTTAAAGAATACGAGTTCACTGTTTTTGATAGCTCATATAATAAACAATACAGCTATAAATATCCAAAAGCAGGAGAAGATAATTCTAAAATAGAGATCCATATTTATAATGTTCCAAATGGGAAAGATATAAAAGCAAAATTTGAAGAGGGCGATATCTATATACCTCGCATTAAATGGACACAAACAAATAATAAGCTCGTAGTTTTTTGGATGAACAGACACCAGGATGATCTTAAATTATTATTGACAGACCCTACTACAGGCAATAGTGAACAGATTTACGAAGAGAAAAACAAATACTATGTAGATATAACTGATGACTGGTGGTTCCTGAAAGATGGTAAGGATATTCTTTTTGCAAGTGAAATGAATGGCTATAATCAACTATACATTTATAGCATTGATGGAAAGAAAAAGAAGCAAATAAGTACATTAAAATATGATGTGGCAGATGTAAATGCTGTTGATGAAAAGAACAGGTTAGTTTATTATACTCTTGCCTATCCGACTCCTATGGACCGTAATCTTTTTGTTTCCGATTTTGACGGAACCTTTGTAAAGCTGCTCACTACAGGAACCGGTTGGCACAGCATTAGGTTCAATAGCGATAATACTGAATTCTCAGACAGCTATTCTAATATTAATACACCTGCTATTATAACAGTTTATTCCATTATAAATAAGAAAAACAACATAAAAACAGTTCAGAAATCATTATTAAGTTCCAGCAATAAATTAAAAGGTATTCTGGATCAGTATGATATTGGAAAGACTGAATTTATAAGAGTTCCCAATTCTAAAGGAGACACTCTTAATGGTTGGATGCTAAAACCATCCAATTTTGATCCTTCTAAAAAATACCCCGTTTTATTTTGTAATTACGGTGGCCCTGGCTCACAGGAAGTGGCTAACAGATTTGGCGCAGTAAACATGTGGCATCAAATGCTTGCTGAGAATGGATTTATTGTAGTAAGTGTTGATAATACAGGGACAGGATACCGTGGTGAAGAATTCAAAAAGAAAACCTATCTGCAACTAGGAAAGTATGAAATAGAAGATCAGATTGATGCCGCAAAATATATAGGATCCCTGCCTTATGTTGATAAAAACAGAATTGGACATTGGGGATGGAGCTTTGGAGGCTTCATGAGCTCTTTAGCTATTACCAAAGGGGCGGATGTTTTTAAAGCAGCTATTGCAGTAGCACCTGTTACATCGTGGAGATTCTACGATAATATATATACGGAGAGATATATGCGCACGCCTCAGGAAAATATTAAAGGATATGATGAAAATGCACCTTTAAATTTTACTAACCGAATTAAAGGGAAGTTTTTACTTATACATGGAACTGCTGATGATAATGTTCATTTCCAGAACAGTGTGGAACTGGTAAAAGCATTAGTAAGGAATAATATTGATTTTGAAAGTGCCTATTATCCCAATAAGAATCATGGTATTTCAGGAATTACTGATAATACAACTTATCATTTATGGAGTAAGATGACCAATTGGCTTTATCAAAATCTAAGGGAGAATTATACTCCGGTAAATAATGGCAGTTCAGGTGATTCCAAAAAGGCATTCTGAATTGTATCTTCACTTATTATCATGAAAAAGATTGCTGTAGCCATAACCGGTGCTAGCGGGTCTATCTATGCAAAGTTGTTTCTTCAGAAGCTGGATCAGTTGAAAAGCCAGATCGTCGAATTATCTGTTGTAATGACAGAAAATGCCAAACAGGTCTGGCAAACTGAATTAGGAGATTCAGGTTATTCCCATTTTAATGCTCGCTATTTTACAACAAAGGATTTCACAGCACCCTTTGCTTCCGGTTCTGCGAAATATGATGCGTTAATTGTTATCCCGTGCTCGATGGGTACGTTAGGAAGAATTGCTGCAGGAATTTCAAATGACCTGATTACAAGAGCAGCGGATGTAATGCTTAAAGAGAGAAAAAAAACAATTCTTGTAATAAGAGACAGTCCCTATAATTTGATCCATATAAAAAATATGGAAGCTGTTACACTAGCAGGTGGAATTATTTGTCCTGCCTCTCCTTCTTTTTATAGCAAACCACAAAATTTGGAGCAGCTTGCAATGACCGTGGTGGACAGGGCTATCGATTTAACAGGGTTAACTAACGAGTCGTTTAGGTGGGGCGAGAATCAGGTCAAAAGTTAAAAGTTAAAACCTAAAAAGGGCATCAACTTTTTCCAAATTGCTTTCTAATCAAATTCAATGCGCTGCCCGCTTTGAACCATTCAATTTGCTGTTCATTGTAGGTATGATTCAATTTTACTTTATCTGTTTTGCCATCGGCATGATGCAATATCATAGTCAATTGTTTCCCTGGAGCGAAATCAGTAAGTCCGGTAATATCTATTGTATCATCTTCAAGAATCTTATCGTAATCTTCTTTATCTGCAAATGTTAAGGCAAGCATTCCCTGCTTTTTCAAATTGGTCTCGTGGATACGTGCAAAGCTTTTAACTATTATAGCCCTTACTCCTAGGTGGCGAGGTTCCATTGCAGCATGTTCCCTGGAAGATCCTTCTCCGTAATTCTCATCTCCTATTACTACTGAGCCATATCCTGATGACTTATACTGTCTTTGTGTGGCCGGCACAGGTCCAAATTCTCCGGTAAGTCCGTTTTTTACAGAATCAGTTTGATTATTAAAGAAATTAACGGCGCCTATCAACATATTGTTAGAAATATTATCAAGATGCCCACGGTATTTTAACCAAGGACCTGCCATGGAAATATGGTCGGTTGTACATTTTCCTTTAACCTTAATTAGTAAACGCAAACCAGTCAGGTCTTTTCCTTCCCAGGCCGGGAAGGGACTCAATAATTGAAGACGTTGCGAATCCGGATTAACTACAACCTGAATGTTGTTACCATTTTCAGCAGGCGCCTGATAGCCAGGATCATCAACTGCAAACCCTTTGGGAGGCAATTCAAAACCTTT